>NZ_KV812720.1:22985-179617 GCF_001813485.1 Pseudomonas sp. HMSC067G02 | reverse complement strand
CGATGGAGCGCCTGTTCCGCAGTCTGAAGTCGGAGTGGGTCCCGTCAACGGGTTACCTGACGGCGCAGGAGGCCCAACGGGACATCAGTCATTACTTGATGCACCGCTACAACTGGATCAGGCCGCATCAATTCAACGACGGGTTACCACCTGCGGTGGCCGAAGAAAAACTCAACCCACTGTCCGGGATGGGTTGACCACTACACCGACAGGAGAAGGTCTACGGCATTCGCCGAGTCAGGAGCTGGCGCGAAGCCGCCACCCGCTACCTGATGGAGTACAAGGATATGCCGTCGATCGGCCTGGCCGCCATCTACTTCGAGCAGTTGGATCCCTACATCGGCGACCTACCGCTCACGCACGTCGATGACGAGTCGCTTACCCCGTACATCAAGGACAAGCTGAAGCCGAGCAGGACATCGACCGGCAAGGTGAAGCCTGGTGTAACCCCAAGGACGGTGAACATCGCCCTGGAGAAGGTCATCCGCATTCTCAACCAATGCGCCCGGAAATGGCGTGACGAAGAGAAACGGCCCTGGCTGGACACGGTACCGATGATCAGCAAGCTGGACGAGAAGCGATCGAGGCGAACGCCCTACCCGCTTTCGTGGGAAGAGCAATCGCTGCTGTTCTCGGAACTGCCGGACCACCTGCGCCGGATGGCGCTCTACAAGGGCAACTGCGGCTCCCGCGAGCAGTAGGTGGTCAAGCTGAGGTGGGACTGGGAGATCCCGGTTCCGGAGCTCGACACCAGCGTGTTCCTGATTCCTTCGGATTTTGGAGGCAGGGACAAAGGCTCGGGTGTGAAGAACGGAGAGGAACGGCTGGTCGTGCTAAACACCGTGGCCAAATCGGTCATCGAGGGGCAGCGCGGCCTGGATCCAGTCTGGGTATTCCCGTATGGGATGCCCGACAGGAACGGCAAGGCGACACCGGTTCATCGGATGAACGATAGCGCCTGGAAGAAGGCACGGCTCAGGGCGGCGAATAAGTACCAAGAACGCGCCCTGCGTCCGGCACCGAAGGGATTCGCCTCAATCCGCATCCACGACCTGAAGCACACCTTCGGGAGAAGGCTGCGGGCAGCTGGCGTCACCGAGGAAGACCGGCGGGCCTTACTGGGCGGCCACAAGAACGGCAGCATCACCAGTCACTACTCAGTTGCAGAGACGGGAAAACTGATCGATGAGGCCAACAAGATATCGGCGACGGACTCGCGAGGGCCGGCGCTGACAACACTGCGGAGAAGGCAGGATGAAAAGTCCCGCAAAAGACCCTGAAACGAAAAAGGCCAGCTCATCTCTGAACTAGCCTAAGTCGTGGAGTTATTTGGTCGGGACGGAGTGATTCGAACACTCGACCCCTTGCACCCCATGCAAGTGCGCTACCAGGCTGCGCTACGCCCCGACTGTACTTCCAAGCTCAGTGGCTGTGCTTCCGAAGTGAGCCGCACTATATACTAAGCTTCTGATAAGTGGAAGTTTTTTTTGCTTCCGTCACTTCTTCAGGACCAGTAGGACTTCTTCCAGCTCGGCGATCATCTGGCGGATGAGCTGCTTGTACTGGGTGACGTCGTCCTTGGCCTCGTCGCCGGAGAGGCGCTGGCGCGCCCCGCCGATGGTGAAGCCCTGGTCGTAGAGGAGCGCGCGGATCTGGCGGATCATCAGCACGTCCTGGCGCTGATAATAGCGGCGGTTTCCGCGGCGCTTCACCGGGTTGAGCTGCGGGAACTCCTGCTCCCAGTAGCGCAGCACGTGGGGCTTGACCGCGCACAAGTCGCTGACTTCGCCGATGGTGAAGTAGCGCTTGCCGGGAATCGGTGGCAGCTCGTCGTTATGACTTGGTTCCAGCATATGCCTCAACCCTGGCCTTCAGTTTCTGCCCTGGACGAAAGGTGACAACGCGGCGGGCCGTGATCGGGATTTCTTCGCCGGTCTTCGGGTTGCGTCCGGGGCGCTGGCGCTTGTCGCGCAGGTCGAAGTTGCCGAAACCGGACAGCTTGACCTGCTCGTTGTGCTCCAGCGCCTGGCGGATCTCTTCGAAGAACAACTCCACCAACTCCTTGGCTTCCCGTTTGTTCAGGCCCAGCTCTTCGTACAGACGTTCCGCAATTTCAGCTTTCGTCAGAGCCCCCATACGCTATTTCCTTAACGTGGCATTGAACCTTTCTTCCAACGACGTGACGATGTTCTGCGTCGTGCTATTGACTTCATCGTCATTAAGAGTGCGCGATGGATGCTGCCAGGTCAAGCCGACGGCAAGGCTTTTTCTATGCGGATCAATGCCTTTACCGTGATACACATCAAACAGCCTGAGGTCCGTCAGCCATTCGCCGGCCGCCGCACGGATTTGTGTCAGGATGTCTTGTGCCGGCACGTCCTGGTCCACCAGCAGCGCCAGGTCGCGGCGCACTTCGGGGAAGCGCGACAGCTCGCGGAACTTCGGCAGGTGACCGTCGACCACTTCGGCCAACAGCAGCTCGAAGAGGAACACCGGCTGCTCGAGGTCGAGTTTCTTCGCCAGTTCCGGATGCAGCGCGCCCAGGTAGCCGACCAGCCGCCCTTCCCGCTCGATGCGCGCGGTCTGCCCCGGGTGCAGCGCCGGGTGCTCACCGGGCACGAAGCTGAAGTCGCCGAGGGCGCCGGCACTGGCCAGCACTGCCTCGACATCGGCCTTGGCGTCGAAGAAGTCCACGCCGTCACGGCCGTTGGCCCAGCCTTCCGGCAGGCGCTTGCCGCAGATGGCGCCGGCGAGCATGGCTTCCTGCTTCAAGCCTTCCAGTTGACCGACGAAGCGCAGGCCGCTTTCGAACAGGCGGACCCGCGACTGCTGGCGGTTGAGGTTGTGCTGCAGCGCCTTGACCAGGCCCGGCCAGAGGCTGGAACGCATCGCCGCCATGTCGGCGGAGATCGGGTTGGCCAGGGTCAGCGGCTGGGTGCCCGGATCGAACAGTTCGAACAGGGCCGGATCGATGAAGCTGAAGGTGATCGCTTCCTGGTAGCCGCGGGCGACCAGCAGGCGCCGCAGCAGCGGCAGCGCGGCGCGCGCTTCCGGCTTGTTGTTCGGCGCCAGGCGCGCCTGCGGGTAGCGCACCGGCAGGCGATTGTATCCGTAGAGACGGGCCAGTTCCTCGATCAGGTCGACTTCCAGGGAAATGTCGAAGCGATGGCTCGGTACGCCGACCGACCACTGCCCTTCCCCGTCGGCTACCACCGTTAGTTCCAGGGCTTGCAGCAGGCGCACGATCTCGGCGGCGTCCAGCGGCATGCCGAGCATCTGGGTCACGCGCTCGGCGCGCAGGGTGATCGGCGCGACCTTCGGCAGGTGCGCTTCGCTGACCTGCTCGACGATCGGCCCCGGTTCACCGCCGACGATGTCGAGGATCAGGCGCGTCGCGCGCTCCATGGCCTTGCGCGCCAACTGGCTGTCGACGCCGCGCTCGAAGCGATGCGAGGAGTCGGTGTGCAGGCCATAGGAGCGGGCCTTGCCGGCCAGGGCGATGGTGTCGAAGAACGCGGCTTCGAGGAACAGGTCGCGGGTGCTGTCGCTGACGCCGCTGTGCTCGCCGCCCATCACCCCGGCGATGGCCAGGGCGCGCTGGTGGTCGGCGATCACCAGGGTGTCGGCGCGCAGGGTGATTTCCTGGCCGTCGAGCAGGACCAGCGTCTCGCCGTCCTCGGCCATGCGCACGCGCACGCCGCCGTTGATCTCGGCAAGGTCGAAGGCATGCATCGGCTGGCCCAGTTCGATCATCACGTAGTTGGTGACGTCGACCACCGGGTCGATGCTGCGGATGTCGGAACGGCGCAGGCGCTCGACCATCCACAACGGGGTCGGCCGGCTCAGGTCGACGTTGCGGAGCACCCGGCCGAGATAGCGCGGGCAGGCGGCCGGCGCGGCGAGTTCGACCGGACGGGTCTCGTCGTGCTGCGCGGCGACCGCATCCACCGCCACCGGCGCCAGCGGGACGTCGTAGATGGCGCTGACTTCACGGGCCAGGCCGGCGAGCGACAGGCAGTCGCCGCGGTTCGGGGTCAGGCCGACCTCGATGGTGTAGTCGTCCAGCTCCAGGTAGGTGCGGACGTCCTGGCCGACCGGCGCGTCGGCCGGCAGCTCGAGCAGACCGGCGTTCTCTTCGCTGATCTGCAATTCCTTGGCCGAGCAGAGCATGCCGAAGGACTCGACGCCACGCAGCTTGGCTTTCTTGATCTTGAAGTCGCCCGGCAGTTCGGCGCCGATCATGGCGAAGGGAATCTTCAGGCCCGCGCGCACGTTGGGCGCACCGCAGACGACCTGGAAGGTCTCGCTGCCGTTGCTGACCTGGCAGACGCGCAGCTTGTCGGCGTCCGGATGCTGTTCGGTCGAGAGCACCTCACCGACCACCACGCCGCTGAAGGCGCCGGCGACCGGCAGGTCGGCGTCGACCTCGAGGCCGACCATGGACAGGCGAGCGACCAGCTCGTCATGGGAAACCTGCGGATTTGCCCAGCTCCGCAGCCACTTTTCACTGAATTTCATCCTGTTCTCCTAAGGAATCCGGTTGCGTTCTGGCCTAGCGGAATTGTCCGAGGAAGCGCAGATCGTTATCGAAGAACAGACGCAGGTCGTTCACCCCGTAGCGCAGCATGGCCAGGCGCTCGGCGCCCATGCCGAAGGCGAAGCCCTGGAATTTCTCGGGATCGATGTTGGACATGCGCAGCACGTTCGGGTGCACCATGCCGCAACCCATGACTTCCAGCCAGCCGGTCTGCTTGCACACGCGGCAGCCGTTGCCGCTGCAGATCACGCACTGGATGTCCACTTCGGCCGAGGGCTCGGTGAAGGGGAAGAAGGACGGACGGAAGCGCACTTCGAGCTGCTTCTCGAAGAAGGCGCGGAGGAATTCCTCGATGGTGCCCTTGAGGTCGGCGAAGCTGACGCCCTCGTCCACCAGCAGGCCTTCCACCTGGTGGAACATCGGCGAGTGGGTCAGGTCGGAGTCGCAGCGGTAGACGCGCCCCGGGCAGACAATGCGGATCGGCGGCTGCTGGGACTCCATGGTCCGCACCTGCACCGGTGAGGTGTGGGTACGCAGCAGCATGTTCGCATTGAAATAGAAAGTATCGTGCATGGCACGCGCCGGGTGGTGGCCCGGAATATTGAGCGCTTCGAAGTTGTGGTAGTCGTCTTCGACTTCCGGGCCTTCGGCGACTTCGTAGCCGATGCGGCTGAAGCACTGCTCGATGCGCTCCAGCGTGCGGGTGACCGGATGCAGGCCGCCGCTCAGTTGGCCACGACCGGGCAGGGTGACATCGATGCGCTCCGCGGCCAGCCGGGCGGCCAGCGCGGCCCCTTCCAGCTCGGTCTTACGCGCGTTCAGCGCATCCTGGACCTTTTCCTTGGCCACGTTGATCAGCGCGCCGACCTTCGGCCGCTCTTCGGCCGGCAGGTCGCCCAGGGTCTTCATCACCTGGGTCAGTTCGCCTTTCTTGCCGAGGTAGTGAACCCGGATCTGCTCCAGGGCATTGACGTCTTCGGTGTGTCGCACAGCCTCCAATGCTTGAGAGACCAGCGCATCCAGGTTTTCCATGTATGGACTCCAGATACAAAATAGGGGAAGAGCGGTAAGGCTCTTCCCCTATCGGTGACGTTACGTCCGGACCGAGGTCCGGTGATTGTCGTAGGGCTTAAGCCAAGCTTGCCTTCGCTTTCTCGACAATCGCGGTAAACGCCGCTTTTTCGTTCACTGCCAGATCGGCCAGGACCTTACGGTCGATCTCGATGGCCGCCTTTTTCAGGCCGGCGATCAGGCGGCTGTAGGACAGACCGTTCTGACGAGCACCAGCGTTGATACGGGCGATCCACAGTGCGCGGAACTGACGCTTGCGCTGACGACGGTCACGGTAGGCGTATTGGCCAGCCTTGATCACCGCCTGCTTGGCAACGCGGAACACGCGCGAGCGTGCACCGTAGTAGCCCTTGGCGAGCTTCAGAATTTTCTTGTGACGACGACGGGCGATAACGCCACGCTTAACACGAGCCATGAATTAATCCTCTACCTTAATAATCAGCGCAGACGCAGGGAGCGTTCTACGCGCGCAACGTCAGACTTGTTCAGCATCGAGGTGCCGCGCAGTTGACGCTTACGCTTGGTGGTCATCTTGGTCAGGATGTGGCTCTTGAAGGCGTGCTTGTGCTTGAGGCCACCAGCAGTCTTCTTGAAGCGCTTGGCCGCGCCACTTTTGGTCTTCATCTTTGGCATGTTCGGATACTCCGCATTGAGTGATTACGCATAACCGCAAGGCCTGCCAGTGCCCTGGTGGTTACTTTTTCTTCTTGGGAGCGATGACCATCATCAGCTGGCGTCCTTCCAGCTTAGGATGCTGCTCGACGGTGCCGTACTCCACGAGGTCGGCTTCGACCCGCTTCAACAGCTCCATCCCCAGCTCCTGGTGAGCCATCTCACGGCCGCGGAATCGCAGGGATACCTTGGCCTTGTCCCCTTCACTAAGGAAACGTACCAGGTTGCGTAGTTTTACCTGGTAATCCCCTTCTTCCGTCCCTGGACGAAACTTGATTTCTTTGACCTGCGCCTGCTTCTGGTTCTTCTTGGCGACCGCAGCCTGCTTCTTCTTCTCGAACAGGTGCTTGCCGTAGTCCATGATGCGGCAGACAGGAGGCACCGCGTCGGCCGAAATCTCAACCAGGTCCAGCTTCGCCTCTTCGGCTAGGCGGATCGCCTCATCGATCGAAACAACACCAACCTGCTGGCCATCAGCTCCAATCAACCGTACCTCACGAGCCGAGATGTTCTCGTTGATCGGGGGTTTCGGTTGAGCTCGCTTATCCTGTCTCATTTCACGCTTAATAATGATTACTCCGAGTCTTGGCGACCACGCCGGGAAACCGCCTGTGCCAACAGCTCAGCGAACTGGGTGACGGGCATGGAGCCCAGGTCTTCCCCTTCGCGCGTACGCACCGCGACGGCCTTCGATTCAACTTCCCGATCTCCAATAACCAAGAGATAGGGAACCTTGAGCAAAGTATGCTCGCGGATTTTAAAGCCGATCTTCTCGTTTCTCAAGTCGGACTTGGCACGGAATCCGCTTTCCCCGAGGATCCGCACCACCTCGGCGGCGAAATCGGCCTGCTTGTCGGTGATGTTCATCACCACTGCCTGGGTCGGCGCCAGCCAGGCCGGGAAGGCTCCGGCGTAGTGCTCGATGAGCATGCCGATGAAGCGCTCGAAGGACCCGAGGATCGCGCGGTGCAGCATCACCGGGCGCTTGCGGTTGTTGTCCTCGGCGATGTAGCTGGCGTCCAGGCGCTCCGGCAGGTTCGGGTCGTACTGCAGGGTGCCGCACTGCCAGTTACGGCCGAGGCAGTCCTTCAGGGTGAACTCGATCTTCGGCCCGTAGAACGCGCCCTCGCCCGGCTGGTATTCCCAGGCCAGGCCGGATTCGTTCAGCGCATCGGCCAGCGCGCCTTCGGCGCGATCCCACAGCTCGTCGGAACCGACGCGCTTGGCCGGACGGGTCGACAGCTTCATGGCGATGTCGGTGAAACCGAAGTCGCGGTAGACCTGCAGGGTCAGCTTGATGAAATCGGCCGCTTCCTTCTTCACCTGCTCTTCGGTGCAGAAGATATGCGCGTCGTCCTGGGTGAAGCCGCGTACGCGCATGATCCCGTGCAGCGCGCCGGACGGCTCGTTGCGGTGGCAGGCGCCGAACTCGGCGAGGCGCAGCGGCAGGTCGCGGTAGGACTTCAGGCCCTGGTTGAAGATCTGCACGTGGCACGGGCAGTTCATCGGCTTGACCGCGTAGTCGCGGCTTTCCGAGGAGGTGGTGAACATGTTCTCGGCGTAGTTCGACCAGTGGCCCGAACGCTCCCAGAGGATGCGGTCGACCACCTGCGGGGTACGCACTTCGACGTAGCCATGGTCGCGCTGGACCTTGCGCATGTACTGCTCGAGCACCTGGTAGACGCTCCAGCCGTTCGGGTGCCAGAACACCATGCCCGGCGCCTCTTCCTGCAGGTGGAACAGGTCGAGCTGCTTGCCGATGCGGCGATGGTCGCGCTTCTCGGCCTCTTCGATGCGCTGGATGTAGGCCGCCAGTTGCTTCTTGTCGGCCCAGGCGGTGCCGTAGATACGTTGCAGTTGCTCGTTCTTCGAGTCGCCGCGCCAGTAGGCGCCGGAAATCTTGGTCAGTTGGAACGCCTTGAGGAAGCGGGTGTTCGGCACGTGCGGGCCGCGGCACATGTCCACGTACTCCTCATGGAAGTACAGGCCCATGGCCTTCTCGTCCGGCATGTCGTCGATCAGGCGCAGCTTGTAGTCTTCGCCACGGGACTTGAACAGCTCGATGACCTCGGCGCGCGGGGTCATCTTCTTGATCACGTCGTAGTCCTTGTCGATCAGCTCGCGCATGCGTTGCTGGATCGCCGCCATGTCCTCGGGGGTGAAGGGGCGCTCGAAGAAGATGTCGTAGTAGAAGCCTTCCTCGATCACCGGGCCGATGACCATCTTCGCGGTCGGATAGAGCTGCTTGACCGCATGGCCGACCAGGTGGGCGCAGGAGTGGCGGATGATCTCCAGTCCTTCCTCGTCCTTGGGCGTGATGATCTGCAGGGTCGCGTCGCGATCGATGGTGTCGCAGGCGTCGACCAGGCGGCCGTCGACCTTGCCGGCGAGGGTCGCCTTGGCCAGGCCCGCGCCGATGGAT
This sequence comes from Pseudomonas sp. HMSC067G02, assembly GCF_001813485.1. Lineage (NCBI taxonomy): Bacteria > Pseudomonadati > Pseudomonadota > Gammaproteobacteria > Pseudomonadales > Pseudomonadaceae > Pseudomonas > Pseudomonas sp. HMSC067G02. The sequence goes on along the minus strand of NZ_KV812720.1, from coordinate 170,915 downwards.
TGGGCCACCTCGGCCACGGAGACCGGGTGATCGAAGGAACGTTGACTGCCGTCGGGAAGAGTAATGATGGGCATGGCGCCTCCTCTCCTAGTGGTGACCCCTACCAAAGGCCACGTGGGTTGGGATGTGCCAGTAAGCGTCGCCCGCCGGGCCGGCCTGCCTCACAGTGGCAGGCGCCTTGCGGCACCCCTGCGCCGAAGCGCGCGGACGGAGATCACTGGGAATGGATACTGACGAAAAACGCCGGAGCTGATCCGGCGCGAAGCGCCCATGGTAAAGCATCCGCGGCGAGCTGACGAGCGGTCAGTTCGCCCGACCTCGCTTCAGGACGTTTCCACGTCCGGCGCAACGCCATCGACGCGCGCCAGGAACTCCAGTACCGACCGGTTGAAAGCCGCCGGACGGGTGGCATTGAGGCCATGGGACGCGCCCTGGATGCGTTGCAGCTCGGCGCGCGGCAGGGCCGCCGCCAGCGCCTCGGCGGTGGCCGGGAATGGCAGCGGGCTGCGTTCGCCATTGAGGATCAGGCTCGGCAGGTCGATCGAGCGCAGTTCCGACAGCGCCAGCGCCGGCGGCTGGTCGGCCACCTGCCCGACCAGGGTCATGGCGTTGTCCAGGGTCATTCGGCGGAACGTCGCCGACGAGCGTTTCCATACCCCGGCGCCGCTCACCGTATCGACGAACAGTTCCAGTCCCCGTTCCGCCTCGCCGCCACGGATCAATTCGAGCGCCTGGCGCCGGAACTGGTTGCGTTCCAATGGCTCCTCGGGCGCAGGCAGGCCGGCGTGAGCGTAGACCTCGGCGGCATAGTCACCGCCGGGATCGGCCAGGCTCAGCGAACGCAGGGCGTCCGGAGCGGCCAGCGCCAGGCGCAACGCCAGGTTGCCGCCACGGGAATGGCCGAGCAGGTGTACCGGCTCGCCGAGCCGCTCGACCAGCGCCAGCAGGTCGGCGACGTGGCGGGCGCTGGTGAAGTCCGCACCCTGCCCGTCCCAGCGCTCGGGGTAGTAGTGACGCAGGCTCGGCACGATCAGCCGGTGGCGCTCGCCGAGGCTGCGCAACTGCCATTGCCAGTAGCGGTAGTCGCAGAGCGAACCGTGGACCAGTAGCACCGGCGTGCCCTCGCCCAGGTCCTGATAGACCAGTTGATACCCATCCACCTCGAACGAGGCGAGTTCGCCACTCATGCACGCAACCCTTTCGGTTTCTTTTTCGACTCAGCGCGACGAACGGTGATCGGGCCCGCAGCCCGATGCACGGCATCGCCTGGAAAAGATGGATGTTAGCGGCCTGAGGTCACGCCCCGTAATGACAAATAGGTCTAGGGCCGTCTCGCCCGCTGGGCTAGGCTGGAAGTTCCCCTGCGGAGGTGACGCCGATGAATACGCCGATCTTCTACGAGCTATTCCGCAACCACCCGCTGCATGCCCCGTCCGCCCGGACCCTGGCGAGCATGCTGGCCCTCGGCCTGGCACTGGCCGGGGTATGGGCCCTGCTGCTGGGCTGGGGCATCGGCCTGGGCATCGACAACTTCGCCATGTACTTCGGCTGGACCGCCCTGCTCATGACCATCCTCCTGGTCGCGCTGTTCCTCGGCGCCACGCTGTTGCGCATGGAGGCCATCTGGCTGGCTTTCCTGCTCGCCCTGCCCCTGCTGACCAGCCTCACCGGCTGCCTGGCTCTGGTCGGCGCCGGCCCCGAGTGACCGCGTTTCAGACCATGGTCGAAGACCGATTGCAGTAATTCCCCTTCCCGCAGGGTCTATCCTTGGGTAAGAGGAGGACGAACCATGACTCCCGAATCCTTCGTCACATTGCTGATCGTCGCCTGGCTGGGCCTCGCCGGCGTCACCCTGTGGGCCTTCCTGCGCGTGCCGCGTCGGCGCGCGCGCCTGCAACGCAAGGCACGGCAAGCCGAAAACCGGCATCCCGCGCGACCGCCACAGCCTCTTCCACAACGCAGCTGAAGCCGCCACGCCGACCGGTCACGGCAGGAAGGCGTGCTGGGAAACCCCCAGCAACAGATAGGCCGCCAGCACGGTGAACGCGAGAAAACCCACGACGTAACGCAGCATCCCGACTCCTGTCAGTCATTTCATCCCTGATGCTGACCCGAACGACCTTGCATCGTTCTGCGCCAGCCTGCCGAAGCGCCGAACGGGCAGGCCAGCCCTGGCCTTCCCTTCCGACACGAGCGGGGCCGGTCGATCCTCGCCCAGCCCCTCGAAGCTTCACTCTAGCACTCTCGCCCGCCCTGCCGGAGGCCTCCGCCAGGATTCCGGACGAACCGTTCAGCCCGCCATGTAGCTCGGCAGGCCGCGCTCCTGCAAACGACGCAGGGTACCGACCACATCCACCGGCAGGCTCCCTGCCTCCAGGGCCAGGTCGCGGCGCACGGCGTTGATGAACCAGTACATGCGCTTCTCGTCGGCCAACTGGGCGGCGGACACCACGCGACGGGTCACGATCTCTTCGCCGTTGCGCAGGGTCAGCAGGGCGCCGCCGTCCGGACGCATCTGGGTGGATACGGCAAAGGTGGCCTGGAAGGCATCGAACAGCATCTTGATGGACTTTTCCATGATCGTTTATCCCCTCTTGCATGAAAACCGACCGCGAACTTCAGCGCAGCCGCAACACGGGGAAAGGTGGCAGCTTTCATGCCAGCCACATGGAAAATTAAAACCATTTAAAATCAATAGCTTGTGAAAATACTCAGCGAAGCGGTCCGTGCAAACTGCAAGATCATGCGAAATGCACCATGCGATTTGCCAGCAGGCTCAGTCGGAAAACAGCGGCCGGCCCCGCGCATCGAAGCCGCGCACCCGGTACAGCGCCGCTTCCGCCAGCGACAGCGCGGCCGCCGGACTCTCGCACGGCGGCTGGCCCGGCAGCACCAGCCATTCGGTGCGTCCGTCGTCGATGCTGGTTATCTCGATCTCGGCCAGATAGCCGCTGTCCTCGCGCAACCAGGTGGCGCGCAGTTCGAACTCGCCAAAACGCCTGCCGGACACCCGCCAGCCTCCCTTCGGAAAAGTCGTCGCAGTGTAACCAGGCCGGGCGTCGATCAGCCAGCCAGGTCGGCCAGCGCCTCGCGCTCCTCTTCGCGCAGGGTCAGGACCCGGCAACCCCGCTCGGTGACCAGCACGGTGTGCTCGTACTGGGCCGACAGGCGGCGGTCGCGGGTGGTCACGGTCCAGCCGTCCTTGTGCAGCTTCACCGCGTGGCCGCCCTGGTTGATCATCGGTTCGATGGTGAAGGTCATCCCGGCCTTCAGCCGCGCACCCGCGCCAGCGCGACCGAAGTGCAGGACCTGCGGCGCCTCGTGCATCTTGCGGCCGATGCCATGCCCGCAGTATTCGCGGACCACCGAATAACCGTTGGCTTCGGCGTGACTCTGGATGGCATGCCCGATATCGCCGAGGGTGGCGTCCGGGCGCACCACGCGGATCGCCCGGTACAGGCATTCGCGGGTGACGTCGAGCAGCTTCTGCGCCTGGCGGTCGATGGCGCCGACCCGGTACATCTTGCTGCTGTCGCCGAAATAGCCGTCCTTGATCACCGTGACGTCGACGTTGACGATATCGCCGTCGCGGAGGATCTGCTGCGCCGACGGCCAGCCATGACAGACCACCTCGTTGACCGAGGTGTTCACCGTGAACGGATAGCCGTACTGCCCCTTGCTGCCGGGAATCGCCGCGAGGGTGTCGACGATGTAGCGCTCGCAGAAGCGGTCGATCTCTGCCGTGCTGATGCCTGGCCGCACCACCTCGTCGAGGGCTTCGAGGACTTTCGCGGTGAGCGCGCCGGCCACGCTCATGCGCTGGATTTCCTCCGCGCTCTTGATCATCCCGAGATCCTCGCCGCGTCCTGCTCGCGGCGGTCGCTTTCGCGCGCTTCGTCCATCAATTGACGTAGCACCTGCGCATAGGTCAGGCCGGGATTGGCTTCGATCAGCATGCCGATGCGCATCCAGTGCTCGGCCTGGGCATTGATCGAGCGCGACATGGCCTTGCAGGCGATGCGCGCCTCTTCGTGCAATTGCTCGGAAATCTTCACCAGGCCCACACTACACCTCGACTACAAAACATATACGTAACGTATACTAACCATCTCATGGACGCGGCGCAAACGGGAAGGTCCGCCCCTCGCCTGGCCATGGACTGGCCACGATTGGCATCTCCTGCAAAATCAGTAACATGCGGATTTTTTTGGAAGTTGCCGCATGCTTTCCCGTTTGTTTGTAGGCCTTTTCGCCCTCCTCCTCGCCAGCGCCGGCCAGGCCAACGCCCCGCGCACGTTCTCCGAAGCGAAGAAAATCGGCTGGAAGCTCTACGCCCGGCAATCCGTGGAGTTCTACTGCGGCTGTCGCTACTCGGGAAATCGTGTCGACCTCGCCAGTTGCGGCTACAAGCCGAGGAAGAACGCCAACCGCGCGCGGCGCATCGAGTGGGAACACATCGTTCCGGCCTGGGTGATCGGTCACCAGCGACGCTGCTGGCAGAACGGCGGGCGGAGCAACTGCGCGAGGCACGACAGCACCTACCAGCGCGCCGAGGCCGACCTGCACAACCTGGTGCCGAGCATCGGCGAGGTCAACGGCGACCGCAGCAACTTCGGCTTCGGCTGGCTGCCGCAGAAACCCCAGCAATACGGCGCCTGCCCGATGGTGGTGGACTTCAAGGCGCGCAAGGCGATGCCACGCCCGCAGATTCGCGGGATGATCGCCCGCACCTACTTCTACATGAGCGACCGCTACGGTCTGCGCCTGTCGAAGCAGGATCGCCAGCTCTACAACGCCTGGCACAAGCAGTACCCGCCACAGACCTGGGAGCGCCAGCGCAACCACATGGTCGGCTGCGTGATGGGCTGGGGCAATCCCTATGTCGGCCCGGTGGACCTGGCAACCTGCAGCAACCTATCCTCGCGTCGACGCTGACCTCCGCCGGAGTAGCCCATGATCTTCCGCACCCTCGCCCTGTTGCCGCTCTGCGCCGCCCTGGCGTTCGCCGCCGACGCCGGGGAGCGCCGCTTCGACTGCACGGTGGTGGCGATACACGACGACGCCAGCCTGGGCTGCCGCCTGCCCGGCGCGAACAAGGCACTGCGCATCCAGCTCAACGCCGTCGAGCTACCGGCCGCCGAGCCCTGGCGTCGGCGCGCCCGGGAGGCCCTGGAAGACATGCTGCTCGGCAAATCGGCGACCATCCGCGAGCAAGGCCGCGACGCGCGCTTCCGCATCCTCGGCGCGGCCTGGGTCACCCCGGCCGACTGCCCCACCTGCGGACATACCCTGGATGCCGGGCTGGCCCTGCTGACCATTGGCCTGGCCAGTTGGCGCGACGCGCCGGACAGCGGCCAGACGGCCGAGGCGCGCGGCCAGTACCGGTTCGCCGAGGAAGAAGCGCGGGCGCGCAAGGCTGGCCAGTGGGGACCGCGCGACGCCGCTCCTAGAGATGGATCTCCGCGAACTTGATGCCCAGCCCGCGCAGCTCCTTGACCGCGTCGTCGAGCCGTCGGAACGACATCACCTCGTCGCTCTCGTCGACCAGGAAATAGCTGCGCCCGCCGTCCTTCTTGAAGAACACGATCCATTCCCTGGCCAGGGTGGGATTGGCGATGATGTGGGTCGCCGAGATCTTCCCTGCCGCCTGCCTGTCCCGAACCTTCTCGCGCTTCATTGCCTTCCCGTCAGCTGTGTGGAAAGGCGGAATTATCGCATCATCGGTTCCCGCGACGAAAAAACTCAGCGTGCCGCCATCGCCATTTCCATGCCCGGCACGGCCAGTTCCCGGCGGATGCTGCGGATCAGCCATTCGGTCTCCGGCGGCGCGCTGAGCTGCGGCGAGGGTATGGTGCGAGCCACGTAGCGGCCGTCGGCGGCCTGCAACTGCAACAACAGCGCGCCGTCGTGGCGGCTCTTGCTGGACAACTGGAACTCGGGAAAGGCAGCGGCGATTTTCTTCAGGTCGACAGACATGGTGCGCTCCATTTCTGAGAAGTTGGACGGAGGCCCGCCGCGCGGCGGGCAGGCGCAGTCTGGCTAACGGATGCGACCGAATGATGACGCCGGCGACGAACCAATTCGCCCGCCGTGGCGTCCCAGAAAGGACGCGACGAATTTCACCCAACGGAAAATGCCTGGCGGCAAGCGGCCATCGGTGGTCGATCGTCATCGGCACGCACACAGCAAGGAGATGGAATGTTCCGTACGGCTTATCGGGAAATAGGCCTGTTCGGCCTGGTCAAGCGCACCGTGAACGAGTTCCTTGAGGACGACATGCCGACCTACGCCTCGGCCCTCGCCTACCAGATGCTGTTCTCGCTGTTTCCGTTCCTGCTGGTGCTGATCACCCTCGTAGGCTACCTGCACCTGCCGGAGTTCTTCGCCTGGCTGCGCGAGCAGGCGGCGTTGCTGCTGCCGCCCGAGGCGATGGATCAGGTCAACCCGGTGATCGACCAGTTGCAGCAGCAGAAAGGCGGCCTGCTGTCGATCGGTATCGCGGTGGCGCTGTGGACCTCCTCGGCGGGCATCCGCTCGATGATGATCGCGCTCAACGCCGCCTACGACGTGAAGGAGAGCCGCCCGGTATGGAAGCGCTTCTCCCTGTCGATCCTCTACACCCTCGGCATCGCCCTGTTGTTGCTGGTGGCGGCCGGCCTGATGGTCACCGGGCCGCAGGTGATCGCCTGGATCGCCGGCCTGGTCGGTCTGGAACAGTACCTGGTGACGCTCTGGACCTGGCTGCGCTGGCCTCTTGCGGTGTTCCTGCTGATGCTCGCGGTGGCGCTGTTCTACTACCTGGTGCCGGATGTCGAGCAGCGTTTCCGCTTCATCACTCCAGGCTCGGTGCTCTCGGTGATCGCCTGGATCGCCGCGTCCCTCGCCTATGGCTTCTACGTGAAGAACTTCGCCAACTACAACGCCATGTACGGCAGCATCGGGGCGATCATCATCCTCCTGCTGTACTTCTACCTGTCGGCGGCAGTGGTGCTGTTCGGCGCCGAGCTGAACGCGGTGATCGAACACCATTCGGAAGACGGCAAGGACCCTGGCGAGCGCGAACTTCCGGACAACGACGACCCCGAACTCAAGGCTTGAGCAGGGCGTCGGCCTCGCTGACGCTGGCCTTGCCGGTGGCGCGCCGGTACAGACACAGCTCGCGGCCCTGGCGGCCCTGCATGTGCGGCTGCGGATAGCGGCCCTGCAGGAGCAGCGCCGAATAGCCCACCTCATCGTCGAAGGGCAGTACCTGCCCCACCGCGCGCACCTGGCGCAAGCCGCTGGCTTTCAGGCAGGCGGCACGCACCATGGCGTCGTGCGCCTGCCACGCCTCGGCCGTGGAAGCCCAGGCCGGCGCCGAACCGAGCAGCAGGCAGACCAGCGATCCCGCAACCACCCTCGACATTGCGCACCTCGCATCGCCGGAAACAGGCAAAAGAGAAGCCCCCGGGACCACAGCGGCAACTAAAGGCCCCGGGGGCGATGAGGCGGCAGTTACACCTCGCAGCAATGGACATTGCCCCGCGAAAAATAGTTCTACGCTCGCCGACGAAGCGCTCAGCCGGCCCAGCCCAGCACCAGCGCAGCCAGGGCCAGGTAGCGGAGCGTCTTGGCCAGGCCGACGATCAGCAGGAAACTCCAGCAGGGCTCACGCATGATGCCGGCCACCAGCGTCAGCGGATCGCCGATGACCGGCACCCAACTGAGCAGCAGGGTCCAGCGGCCGTAGCGGCGATAGTGTCGCTGCGCCCTGAGCAACTGCACCTCGCCCACGGGAAACCAGCGGCGACCGCGGAAATGCTCGAGGTAGCGACCCAGCCACCAGTTGACCCAGGAACCCAGCACATTGCCGACGATGGCCAGCGCCAGCAGCCACGCGACCGACTGGCCGCCGCGCAGCAGCAAGGCGGCCAGCACGGTTTCCGACTGCAACGGCAGCAGGGTCGCCGAACCGAACGCCGAGAGGAACAGCCCGGCGTACGCGGCCCAGTCAGTCAACACCCGAACGCTCCCAGCGCCATTCGCATCCCCACTCCAATCCGGAAAAAACTGACCTGGGACAGCCGTCCCGAGGCCGGCGAAGCATACCCTGGCAGGCAAGGGCATTTCCCCGGTTATCCGAAAAGGAGGCAGGCCATGTTCATTCCCGGCCATCTGCATCTCGCCTCGGCCAGCGAAGTCGACCGCCAGGCATTCGATATCCACCTGCGCTACCGGGTCCTGGAGGCCGAGGCCCGCCCGGTGGCCGTACACTTCGACATGGAGGGCCGGATCGACGGCCAGCCTTTCAGCGAAAGCTTCGAACTGCCGCGCGACGCCGCCGTGCATTTCGCCAGCCGTGCCAGTCGCCTGGCCCGGCGCCACGGCCTGCGCTTGCGGCAGGGACCGATCGTGCGCCAGCGCCGCGAGTACGACGCTATGTTCGACGACCTGCGCCGACGCCTGAAACTCAAGAGCGGCGAAGCGATCGACCTCGACCGCTACCTGCGCGGCGAGGCCGGGGCATCCTGAAACGGCTCTCCCGCATGCTACGGAAGCCCCCGACGCAGGCCATGCCGTGCAACTTTCAGCGAAGCGGGCGACTCCATACCTAGGTAACCATCCTCGTCAAGGAGACCGACATGACTCTGAAAACCCGCTCCGCTCGCGCCAAGCAGGCTATCCAGGACCAGGCCATGGCCGAACTGCAGGACCTGATCGCCGAGGTGGACCAGTTGATGAGCGGCACCGGCAGCCTGGCCGGCAAGGAGGGCGCGAACCTGCGTGAACAGATCAATTCCGTGCTGCATCGTGGTCGCGACGCCATCGAGCGCACCCGCCGCGGCGTGGTGCAACGCAGCCAGGCGGCCGCCGAAGCGACCGAGGAATACGTCGAGGACCATCCCTGGCAGACCATCGCCGTATCGGCCGGCGCCGGCTTCCTCCTCGGCCTGCTGGTGGGCCGCCGCTAGGGCGTTTCCGCAGGCAACAGAAAGCCCGCGCTCGGCGGGCTTTTCGGCAAGGCAAGGGCCTTGGCTCAGGCGGAGATCGCCGCCTCCAGCGGCCAACTCAGTTCCCAGGTTCCCTTCAAGGCTTCCGCCTCGTCACGGCTGGTGAAGGGGCCGGCCCACATGGCGCCGTCCACCATCAGGATCCAACAGGCCAGCAATCCCTTGCTGCGCAGCGATTCGGGAACGGACGTCCCCACCAGCACGGCGACTTCGATTCTGGACATAGGCTGACTCCGGTTATCATTAGCTTGCTAATAATAAGCGCCCGCCCCTTCGCCATGAAGCACGCCGCGCACAACAGTCTTTTTCATCTGCGACAAAATTACCCACCCCCGGCTCCCACGGCGGCCCTGCCGTCCCGCCGGCTATAGTGGAAAAACAGCGAATCCAGGAGGAACCGTCATGGACACCAGCCCGCACACCTTTTCCAACCTGTTCCGCCAGTTGGGGCTCCCCGCTGGGCGGGACGACATCGTCGCCTTTCTCGCCCGGCACCACCTCGAGGAGGGCACGGCGCTGCCCGATGCGCCATTCTGGAACCCTGCCCAGGCCAGCTTCCTGCGCGAGGCCCTGGCCGAGGACTCCGACTGGGCCGAACAGGTCGATGAACTGGCCTTGCAACTGACCCGCTGAAAAAAACGCAAACTGATGCGCTGACGGCTCTATCGTGCGGAACTTGCTATGAGTTGGCGGGGAATTTCAAGTCACCGGCATCGATAGCCACTATCAGCCCAAAGCATTTTTCCCCAGCGGAGCGGCGTGAGATCGTAGCGGCGTCGGGAGAACCCCAAGTCCCCGACGCTCCTTTGAAGACCATCGCCCTCCCCCCGCAGATGGTCTTTTTTTTGCCCGCGATTCGGCCGTGCCCCGACCGGCTGGCCCAGGACATGGAACATTCCGTTACGTCCCCCACTGAACTTTTCACCCGTGCCTCGGTGTCTTACCCTGCTCGCGTTACCACGTAAGGAGAACCTCAAGGACATGAAAGCACTACTGATCGCCGCCGGCGTTGCCGCTCTTTCCAGCACCGCCATGGCCGCCAAACTGGATGAAAAGGTTCCCTACCCGAAGGCAGATGCCGGCTTCACCCGCCAGGTCATCCACCTGCCGAAACAGGACGCGGAAGACGCATTCAAGGTCGAGATCATCGCCGGCAAGACCCTCGAGGCCGACTGCAACCAGCAGCGCCTGGGCGGCGAGCTGGAAGAACACACCCTGGAAGGCTGGGGCTACTCCTACTACCGCCTGGACAAGGTCAGCGGGCCGATGAGCACGATGATGGCCTGCCCCGGCCAGAAGAAGGAGCAGCGCTTCATCCCGGTGGTCGGCGAAGGCTTCCTGCTGCGCTACAACAGCAAGCTGCCGATCGTGGTCTATGCGCCGAAGGACGTGGAGGTCCGCTATCGGATCTGGTCGGCGTCCGAAAAGGTCGAGAAAGCGGTCAGCGAATAAACGCCGCGCATGAAAAAGCCGCCCACGGGCGGCTTTTTTCGTTGCGCCGGCGTCAGCCCGGCACCAGGCCGATGTTCAGGCCGGAGTCCACGGTGATCCGGTAATGCGTGGTCTGCCCGTTCTGCACATGCACCACCTGCTTGGGCGCCTCGCCGCGGCAGATCCCATCGCCCTGCACGGATACCACCCGCAGCCCCGCCGGAAGACGGAAACGCGCGCTCTCGCCGGCCTGGATCTCGGCGGCCAGGCGGCTATCGATGATCAAGCGGGTATTGCAGACGCTGCCGAGGAACTCGCGGTCCCGGGAAACCACCAGGAAGGCGTCGCCGTCGTCACGGAACTGGTAGTTGTACAAACGCTCCTTCGGTACCTGGTCCGTCTCGTCGAGCGAGGGCGTCGATGTCGAACAACCCGCCAGCAAGACGGCCCCCAGTAGCATCCCCAAAATCCGCATAGTGACCCCAATCCGTTCATCGAAATGCCGCACCCCATCCTCGCCGGGGCAGACCTTCATGGCTTGCGGTCGTACTTCCTCCCTGAACCGGCACCACAGCGCACGTCCGTCTAAGGTAGGCGATTTGCCCCGGCCAAGGCGAGCGCGAATGGCGCTGAAGAAAAAAAATCCTCAGACGGAGGCCGCCTCGCCGGCCGGCAACGCGGAAGTCGGGAGGCCGAACAGGCGATCGAAGGCCCAGTTGAAGAGGAAGGTGTAGCACGGGATCAGGACGATCAGCGCCAGGTCCAGCCAGAACGCCTCCAGCAGGGAAATCCCCATCCACCAGGCGATCAGCGGGATCAGGTAGACCACCAGGGTCAGCTGGAAGCCGATGGCGTGCGCCACCCGCCGCGCAACGCTGCGTCCGCGCACGGCCTGGCGCCGCTCCCAGAACTCGAACAGGCAGTTGTAGATGAAGTTCCAGGTCACCGCGACGGTGGTGATCACCACCGCCAGGGGGCCGGTGGTAGTGGGCGTGGAACCGGCGAGCAGGGCCAGGCCCAGGGTCGAGATACTCATCCCGATCAATTCGTAGGCGGTCACGTAGACCAGTTTGCGCTTGATGCCTTGCACGTGGACCTCTCGGGCGTGATAGCGGAAAGGCGGGCAAGGTTGGATCAATTTTCTTGACAGAAAAAGTCAGCAGCTTTCAGATCTGCTGATAGGAGAATTGCCATGAACTTTTCCAGCGATACCATCGAGCTGTTCCTCGCCGTCCTCGACCGCGGCTCCTTTTCCGGCGCCGCCCGTGCCTTGGGTCGAGTGCCTTCGGCGGTGAGCATGGGCATCGCCAACCTGGAGGCGGAGCTGGGTTTCGCCCTTTTCGAGCGAACCCACCGCGAAGCCCGTCCTACGGCGCTGGCCAGGGCCCTGGCACCGCAAGCGCGGATGATCGCCGAGCAGCTCGCCCAGTTGCAGGTGCATGCGCTGGAACTCTCCCAGGGATTGGAAAGCCGCCTGTCGCTCGGCGTGGTTGCGGACATCGACAGCGGGCGATTGTTCGGTGCCCTCCGCACCCTTTCCGAGCGCTACCCGCTGCTCGATGTCGAGGTGCTCAGCGCGGCGCAGGACGATGCCCTCGCCCTGCTCCATGGCGGCCGCATCAGCCTGTGCTTCGGATTCGCCGGCATCAGCGTGAACCCGCAGGAGCGCTTCCAGTATGTCGGCGCGGAATCGCTGGTCGCGACCATCTCGCCGCGCCATCCCGCCCTGCAGAAGCCGGGGCATGCGCTGTACCTGGAAGAGCTGGTGAACGTGCGGCAGATCCTGGTCGCCAGTTGCGACCTGCCGTTGGCCGACACCCGTCCGCTGATTGCCGGCGCCTGCTGGCGCACCGACAGCCTGGGCACGGCGCTGGAAATGGTCGAGGCGGGGATCGGCTGGGGCAATTTCCCGTTGTCCCGGGTCGCGCCGCTGCTGGCAACGGGAAGGCTGGTACGCCTGGACTTCAGGAATACCAAGAACGAGCTGAAACTGCCTGTCCACGCTATCTGGCTGAAAAACCAGCCATTGCGCAAGGCCGCCCAGGAACTGGTTGGCATGCTGGCCACCCGTCCCGATTGAAGCGTTATGCAATGCACTTCACAGAAAAAACGAGACCCGTCACGCGAATCGCCGCACACGCCGGCTCCCCGGCCTCCAGTACTTGATCTCGATCAAGCGCAGCGCCGGCCATAGGCAGATGATCGTTCTGCGGCCATCCTCCGTTTGCGGCCGTAGAGCTCCGGACACTTCATGCTAGGGGGGCCGGAGCTCTTCCCTCTTCCTCGCGGCTCAGGAACAGGTCCTGGCCGCATCGATGAAGGCCCCGCGGGTGACCCAGGGCTGCTGGTCATGGATTCGCACCAGGCTGCCACCCCTCGCCGGCTGCACCTCCAGCCACTGACCGGCGTCCGCCAGGCGATAGCCGCGGCCTTCCTCCACCAGCGCCACGCCCGGCGCCTGGCGTTGCCACTTGGGCAAGACGCACATCGCGTAATCGTAGGGAGCCTTGCTGGTGCTGGCGGCCAGCGCCGGGGCGTTCGAAGCGGGAGGCGAGGCACAGGCGGACAGGGCCAGGGCGGCGAATACAGCGATAAGAATCTTCATGTCACGTCCCTCTTTGTCGATCCGTTCACGATTCGACGGTATCACCGCCCAAAGCGAGAACTGCAGCGACTTCGCGGCATGGTACTTATCGATAAGGTTGATATTGCAGGCGCATGACGAAGCGATCCGGCAACGCCCGATTCAGAGCCTATGGAAGGGGCTTTCCTTGCACTTTGGTTATTAGCAAATGACTCGAAGCTTTCTTGGATCGAACAATGTTCTGGTATTGTTGCGCCGCCAACGGGAGAAACAAGAAACCAGAACCGCCACGCACGGTAAATGGGACAAATGACTCCCGTGCACTTCGAACCTTGCGCTTCCTTCAATTTCAGCGCACATCAAGCCAACAACCAGGAACAATAAGATGTTGAAGAAAAGGATTTGCCTGCTGGCACTGGGCATCGCGACTGCAAGCCAGGCGATGGCCAATGACCAAGAAGCAGCAAAGGGGTTTGTAGAGGACAGCCACCTCGATCTGTTCTTCCGCAATGCATATATCAAACGCGACAAGAAGTACGGTACAGAGGACCAAGCAGAGTGGGGCCAGGCTGCAACCGCGACCTTCACTTCCGGCTTCACCCAAGGAACCATCGGGATAGGTGTGGACGTGTTCGGTATGTACGCTGTTCGCTTGGACGGCGGGAAGGGTCGTAGCGGCGCCGCCGGTATCGACTTCTTCAAGCAGGGCGACAGCGGCTCCGCGGCGGACGATCTGTCCAAGGGCGGCGCGGCGGTGAAGTTCCGCATCTCCAACACCGTGCTCAAGTACGGCGACCAGATGCCCAGCCTGCCGGTGCTCAGCTACGACAACTCGCGCCTGCTCCCGGAAAGCTACAGCGGCACCCTGATCACCTCCAAGGAGATCGAGGGCCTGGAGCTGAACGCCGGTCGCTTCACCGCGGAATCCCGCAAGAGCGCCGAAGGGCGCGACAGCGGCGGCCTGAAGAGCATCAACGTGTTCGGCGGCAAGTACGCCTTCACCGATCACTTCAACGCCTCGCTGTACGCTTCCGACGTCGAGGACGTACTGAAGAAGCAGTACATCAACCTGAACTACACCATCCCGCTGCAGGCCGACCAGTCGCTGAACTTCGACTTCAACGGCTATCGCACCAAGCTGGACAGCGACTTCGCCGACCAGAACTTCAACGGTAACCGCGACAACAAGATCTGGAGCCTGGCGGCGTCCTACACCATCGACGCCCACACCTTCATGATCGCCCACCAGCGCAACACCGGCGACACCGGCTACAACTACGGCTGGTACCAGAACGCCGGCGGCATCGGCGACGGCGGCACCACCATCTGGCTGGCCAACTCCTACTGGTCGGACTTCAACGCCGAGGACGAGCGTTCCTGGCAGGTTAGCTACGCCCTGGACTTCGCCAAGTACGGCGTGCCCGGCCTGACCTACCGCGTAGCCTACGTGCGCGGCGACAACATCAAGACCGCCGAGACCAGCAACGGCAAGGAGCGCGAGATCTTCAACCAGGTCCAGTACGTGGTGCAGAGCGGTCCGGCCAAGGACCTCACCCTGCGCCTGCGTAGCTCGTTTGCCCGCGTTTCTGCTGATGCCCGCGATAGCTACTTCAGTGGCGGCAACGAAATCCGTGCCTTCGTCGAGTACCCGTTCAGCGTGTTCTGATCGAACCCACGAGCGCGACGAGAACCCCGGGCCAGTCCCGGGGTTTTCTTTTTTGCGTTTCGTGCGCCAGTTCAACCTTATCGGGTAGAGCCGTACAGCTTCGGAAAGCCAGTGATAGCATTCGCTCTCGCTTGCCATTGCTTATCGATATCGACAATGCCGTTCCGGAAACACCTTCTGCTCCCCCTCCTCGGTCTTGCCCTGCTGCTCGGCGGATGCGGCCCTAGCGTCAGCTACTCCTACATTCCGCCGACCAGCGATGCCGGCCTGCACTGCGTGAGCCAGTGCAATGCCGAGAAGCGCCAGTGCAAGACCCTCGCCAAGCTGCAGCAGCGCCAGGACGAGGCGCTCTACCAGGCGCAGAGCACGGCCTACAACTACTGCATGCAGAACAGCGACAAGAAGAAGCGCAAGTCCTGCCCCTACCCGCAGCGCAACTTCGATTTCGGCGACGACTGCCAGGACGAGTACCGCAGTTGCTACCAGTCCTGCGGCGGCACCATCCGCCGCATCGTCCACCAGGACTGAGGCGCGACGTCCGGCAGGCATCCCGGACGTGCGGCAATACCGTCAGGCGAAGACGAAGTACTTGCGCACCGTCTCCACTACCTCCCAGGTACCACGCAGGCCCGGCTCGATGACGAACACGTCGCCCGCCCTCAGGTGCACCGGTTGCTCGCCTTTCGGGGTGATGATGCAGTAGCCGTCGAGGAAGTGGCAGAACTCCCAGCGTTCGTAGTTCACCTCCCACTTGCCCGGCGTGCAGATCCAGGTGCCCATCAGCTTGCTGCCGTCCGCCGAGGCGTATGCGTTGAGGTTGACGGTATGCGGATCGCCGTCGATCCGCTTCCACTTGGTGGCGTCCAGCACGGGTACGGGACAGGTATCGCGCAGTACGGTGATGAAATCTGACATGGTCGCTCCAGGAAGGCAGTGGATGAATGCCTCACCATAGGGCCACGCGCGGGGCGCCGGTTGTCTGGGTTCGACATCGGCCTAGCTGAAAGCGCTAGGCAGCCCGGGCGCTCAGCGACGCCTGCCATTCAGCGCTGCCAGCAGGTCGCAGACCATGATCAGCAGCAGCATGGGTACGGCGAACGGAAAGAACGCCAGCGCCGCGTATTCGTAGGCCTGGCCCGTCCACCACAGGCAAAGGCTGGCGACCGCCACGAGCAGGAAGCTGGCGGCGACGATGAACTTGCACAAGCGCGAGGCGAACCTGAGCGTATCGTCCACGACGAATCTCCTTCGGCGACTCCCCCGCAGTCTGCCGAAACCGCTCTGTCCCGGCGGTGACGCAAGAATGACGATTCGGACAGAATTGTTACGCCTGCCGCAAAACTTCATTCCACTTTGTTAGCTGGCTAATCAAATTCCCCCTTGATATCGTCTTTTTCGCCAGATCCCCAAGGCCTGGCAAATGTCCCTTGTACAGGCCATTACCAACCCTCCCCCCGCTTGGTAATGGCCTTTTTTTCCCTCCTGCCGTAGTCCATGGAGATCGCATGCCACGCATTGCCCTGGTCCTGGGTGTGCTGCTGGTCAGCGCCTGCGCACAGCCTGTCACGCCGGACTCGATAGTCGAGGAATCGTTTTCCCGCAGCGCCAGCGAACGCCAGCTGGAAGAGCTGAACCGCCAGGGCCTTCCCTACGAGCAGTACCGGATGCGCCGCCAGCGCATTCTCGGCCGCTGATCCCGGCGCCGCGCCTAGCGCTTCTTCGGCACCACCGCCCGCACCGCCTCGCAGACGACCAGCCCGACCATCAGCGGGATCAGCAGCGGCAGAATCGACATCGAGAGGTTTTCCGCTCCCGAGCTGAGGAGAAACGGAAACTGGCTGAGGAAGGCGACCATCGCCAGGCTGAGCAGGATCAGCAGGCCGTAGAGGCATGACGCCAATTTCAGAGCTTTTTCCATGACCGGGTAGAAAGTGAAGGATTCGGAAGAAAATCTACCCGCCCCGCTCCCCCGGTATGGCGAGAAGCAAGATTTTTTCAGATTCGGGTGCCCCGAAAAGACGCGAACCCGACCGACCGATCACCCCTCCATGCCCGTCGCGACAACCCGATCGGTCGGGTCCGGACTTGCAACATACCGCCGTGCCGATATCACGTCGCCTACCGGAACAAGGAGTTGTTCTTTTCGACGAACGTCCTCGCCTCCCGCTATCGCCCGCCCATCGCGACCCCGTATGCTCGCCGGACGATGCCTCATGCCAGCAACCCTCACCCACAAGGGAGCAACACGATGAGCAACCTGCCTGCGATCATCCTGGTCCACGGCTTCTGGGGCGGCGCCGCCCACTGGAGCAAGGTCATTCTCGAACTGAAACGCCTCGGCCACGACAACCTGCATGCCGTCGAACTACCGTTGACCTCGCTGGCGGACGATGCCGAGCGGACGCGCAAGATGATCGCGCAGCAACAGGGGCCGGTCCTGCTGGTCGGACACTCCTATGGCGGCGCGGTGATCACCGAGGCCGGCAACCAGCCGAATGTGGTCGGGCTGGTCTATATCGCCGCCTTCGCCCCCGACAGCGGCGAAAGTCCCGGTGGCATCACCCAGGAGCACTTGCCCCTGGCCGCAGCGAACCTGGCGCCGGACAGCGATGGCTATCTCTGGGTGAAGGCGGACAGGTTCCACGAAAGCTTCTGCCAGGATCTCGCTGCGGACGAAGGGCTGGTCATGGGCATCACCCAGAAGGCTCCGCTGGCCAGCACTTTTGGCGATGCCATCGGCAGCCCGGCCTGGAAGAGCAAGCCCTCCTGGTACCAGATTTCCAGCGCCGATCGCATGATTGCGCCGGAGAACCAGGAGCGGATGGCCGCGCGGATCGCACCGAGGAAGATCGTCACCCTCGATGCCAGCCACGCGTCACTGGCCTCGCGAGCGAAGGAAGTAGCGGCGCTGATCGACGAGGCCGCCGTGGCCACCGCCCACTAGCGCCGCGCAGGACGCGGCAGCAGGCCTGGCCTGCTGCCACGGCGGGCTCAGAGGCCGAGGGCGGACAGGTCGAGGCGGCCGTCGGCCATGGGCGGACACCAGAAGTAGCTGCCGCTGATCGGCCGGGTGAAACGGAACAGGCCATCGAGCACCCCGTCTTCCACGCCGATCATCCGTAGCCACTGGACCTCGAAGGCCTCGAACGAGCGGCCGAAGGCGGCGAACAACAGCCCCGCGCGGTGCTCGTCGGACCAGGGCGCGCCGCGCCGCAGGAGGAACGCGGCGGGCTCGAAGCTTTCCTGCTCGGTGCGCTTGACGTGGGCGTAGGCCGGCGCGTCTTCCAGTTCTTCATCGTCGGACTTGCGGCGGCCGATGATGTTGTCCATCTCCTCGCCGGGGATCGCCTGCATCCGGTCGAAGTCATGCAGCCACTGCTGGATAGCAACGAAACTGCCGCCATCCAGGCCCGCACCGCGCCCGGAGACCAGCGCGGCTTCGAGCGCCGCATCGCCCTTGGGATTCTCGGTGCCGTCCTTGTAGCCGGACAGGTCGCGGTCCTCGCCGTAGAGGAACGCATCCACCGCGCCGGTCCGCTGGAAGGCCGGCGCCAGCGACCGTTCCAGCGCGTGCGAGCGCAGCGTCACCTCGCCGCGATCCTCGCCGCGCAGCCAGCACCACAGCGCGGAGGGCGTGGACGGCAGGTCGATGCCGGGCGCGGCGAGCACCGGATAGTCCTTCATGCCCTCGACGGTCTTGCCGAGGCTGAGCATCAGCGAATGGCCGATACCCACCACCAGCTGGTAACCATCGGTGGCCGCGGCCAGGCTGGCCAAGGTCGCGGCCACCTGCTCGGGTTGGGAAATACTGAAAAACAGGTAGCGACCCACCACCGGAATCGGGGTGAGAATGCCTGGCTGAGCCGCGCTCATGTTGCCTCCATCTATCATCAGGCCGTGCGCCGCTCGTGGCGATGCACCTTCGATCTCGTTCTGGTTCGAGCAATGCTCGGTCTCGGAGCGCAGCGGCGGGCGACGCCAAGCGAAGCGGCTCCGAAATACCCGCGCATCCTAAACCGGTGCAACGCCAGAGACCACTCGAAGACGAGGGAAAAGCGCGAAGCCGGACCTGCGTCGCTCAGAACTCCATCGGCATGAGACCGACCACCAGGCCGGCGACGGCAAGGGCGAACACCAGCAGGGCCTTGGCGAGTTCGAGATGATGGGCGTTCATGGGCTTACCTGTCGGAGGGAAAGCCTGACGCTAGACGCCGAACATTGCAGTTGTGCAATCAGTCCCGGTCCGCTTGCGGCGAAACCGCTCCGCTCGCCGAAAGCAGGACCAGCGCATGCTCCAGCGCCGCATCCAGGACCTTGTCACGCGCCACCTCGCTCGCCTGGGCACGCGCGAGAAGCACCGCGCCGACCGACAGGCAGGTGAGCACCCAGGCCCGGTTCTCGTCGCCCATCAGTTCGGCCAGCCGCCGTTGCCGCTGTTCCAGGGCGCGTTCGAAGGTTTCCCGCACCTCGGGCCCTGCCCGGCCCACCTCGGCGGCCAGCGCCGGGATCGGGCAGCCCATGTCGGCATGCTGCGCATGACCGCGACTGAGGTAGAGACGGGTGGCGCCGGCCAGTTGCTCCAGGCTGTCCAGCGGAAAGGCATCGTGCTGGGCGCTCAGCTCGCGCTGCAGGATCGCTTCGAGCAACTCCGCCTTGCTGGAGAATTGCGAGTAGAACGCCCCGGTGGTAAGACCAGCCGCCTTCATCAAGGTGTCCAGGCCGGTGCTGGCGAAGCCCTGGCGCTTCACCAGCGGAGCGGCCTTGCTCAACAGCAGGGCGCGGGTGGCCTGTTTCTGTTCCGGTTTGTAGCGCATGCAGACTATCCGTTGGTTGGGGAGACGATGGCGCGACATTGGATAATGATCGTTATATAACAATCGTTATCCAATGAGGAAGCCGCAATGACTCTAGCACCGCGACACCTGCGCATAGAACAACGAGGACGCGTCCTGCAGGTCCTGCTCGACAATCCCCCGGCGAACTTCCTCACCACGGCGGTGATGCAGGAACTGGCCGACCTGCTGGACGACCTGGAGCAGCGCCAGGACATCGGTGCCGTCATCCTTTCCGGAGCGGCGGATGGGGTCTTCCTGACCCACTTCGACGTCGACGAGATCGAGCGCGCCGTCGCCCCCATCACCTTCTCCATGCCGGCCTGGCTGACACGCCTGCTGCTGGAAAGCGAAAGCCTCCTGCGCCACCTGCCTGGAGCGAGGAAGCTGCTGCGGCGCACCCTGCTGGCCGGCGTCGCCGACATGAACCTGTTCCATGAGGTCACCGCGCACATGCGCCGCATGGACAAGGTGTTCATCGCCGCGATCAACGGCCTGGCCCTGGGCGGCGGCTGCGAGCTGGCGCTGGCCTGCGACCTGCGCCTGATGGCCGAGGACGACCAGGTGGAACGCTTCCTCGGCCAACCGGAAGTACTCATCGGCCTGATACCGGGAGGCGGCGGCACCCAGATGCTGGCGCGCAGCCTGGGCGTAGCCAGGGCCCTGGAGCTGTGCCTGGAAGGGCAACTGCTGGAGCCGCGCCAGGCCCTTGCGCTGGGCCTGGTCAACGGGCTGGCGCCAGCGGAGGAGCTACTGGAAGCCGCCGACGCGCTGGCGCAACGCCTGTCCCGGCGCTCGCCGCAGGCGGTGCACCTGATCAAGCGTTCGATCTACCAGGCGGCTTCCCGCGACTGGACGGAGGGCATGGCCAGCGAAAAGGCCGGCTTCCTCTCCGCCGCCTCCCAGGGCAATACCCGCCGCGCCATGCGCGAATACATCGAACGGGTGCGCACCATCACCCGGGAAGAGCGTCCTTTCCGCCGTGCGGATTTCGACGACCTGACCGAAGGCAACGCCATCGACATGGCCTACAGGTGATCTGCATGACTGCCTCCTCTTCCCCGGTTTCCGCCACGCCCTGGCTGACCCTGAGCATTCGCCTGATGGCCGGCGGCTTCCTGCTGTTCTTCGGCCTGGCCCTGGCCACGCTGCTCCTGCGGCTCGACCAGTCGCTGCTCGACTCCGACGCCGGGCGCCTGCTGCTCCGCCTGGTTCGCTGGGGCGACCAGCAAGGCGGCGGACAGCACTATGAGCTGATGATCTCGACGATCTACCTGGTCTGGGGCGCATTCCTCTGGCGCGCCGCCAGCCAGCCCTTCCGCCACCGGCTGTTCATCGACTTCACCGTGGCGGCCAATGCCGCGCACTTCGGCCTGATGTTCCTGCAGGGACTGTTGATGCCTGGCGAACACATCCACCTGGCCGGCGATGTCCTGCTGGGCTGGGCCTCGCTGCTGCCGCTGATGCTGTTCTGGATACCGCAACGCAAGCGGGCAGCCCCTTCGCTCGCCGTCGAGCGGAGATGACGACGGTGCAACGGCCTCAAAGGGGCCTAGCAGTTCGAACAGGCTCCTCTTGATGCCGTTGCGGACTGGCCTATGCTCACGGTGTGTGCGAACCCCAAGGGTATTTCCCGACCAGCTCCCCCGCGGTCGGGATTTTTTTTGCCTGTCGCTCAGCGCACCGGATCGAAGGGCGAATAGCCCCGCCGGCGCAGGCTCGCCAGGGGCGCGAACAGCGGCTCCGGCAGATCGGCCCAATCGAACCAGGCCCAGCCGTCGCACTTGCCCGGCTCCATGAGGCGCGCCTCGGCATCCTCCGCGCAACCGGCCAGGATGAACGCGGTGAGGTAGTGGCGCCCCTCGAAGACGTCATTGCTGAACGGGCCGTGGCGCAGTTCGCTCAGCGCCAGGCCGGTCTCTTCCAGGGCTTCGCGCAGGGCGCAGTCCTCCACCGCCTCGCCGAACTCGAGATGGCCGCCGGGCGCCGACCAGCAGCCAGCGCCGTGGCTGCCCTTGCGGCGCCCCAGCAACACCTTGCCGTCCCGCAAGATCAGGACGCCCACGCCTACCTGCGGTGCCGGCATCGTCGCACTCCTGCTTCGGGATCAGAGATGGAGCGTACCGCTCATGTACAACGCCGCCTTGCCGGAGATGACCACCCGCTCGCCGCGCACGTCGCATTCCAGGCGCCCCTTGCGCGCCCCGCCCTGCTCGGCGCTCAGCCGGGTCTTGCCCAGGCGCTGCGCCCAGTACGGCGCCAGGGAGGTATGCGCGGAACCGGTCACCGGGTCTTCGTTGACGCCGACGTTGGGCCCGAACCAGCGCGAGACGAAATCGAAGCGCTGGCTGCGCGCGGTCACCGCCACCCCGCGGCACGGCAAGCCCTTCAGCCGGGCGAAGTCAGGCGCCAGGGCAGCGATCGTCTTTTCGTCGTCGACCACCACGAGGTAATCGTCGGTCTTCAGCACTTCCGCCTCGACAATGCCCAGCGCCTCCAGCAGTCCGTCCGGTGTCGCGCAAGGTTCCGGACGCTTGGCCGGGAAGTCCATCGCCAGCGAGTCGCCCTCGCGCCGCACGCTCAGCTCGCCGCTGCGAGTGGCGAAACGCAGTACCGGGGAAGCGTCGTCGAGCTTGTGGATCAGCACCCAGGCCGTCGCCAGGGTCGCGTGGCCGCACAGGTCCACCTCGACCTGCGGCGTGAACCAGCGCAATCGATAGTCGCCGTCGCGGCCGACGACAAAGGCGGTTTCCGAAAGATTGTTCTCTTCCGCGATGGCCTGCAGGCGCTCGTCGTCCAGCCAGGCATCGAGGGGGCAGACCGCCGCCGGATTGCCCTGGAAGGGACTGTCGGCGAATGCGTCGACCTGGAAGATCGTCAGTTCCATGTTCCGGACTCCTGTGTCGATGGGCTGCGCACCTTAGCAGCCGGACCGAGACCAGGACAATGCCGCGCCCCGCGCAGGCGCCTCGCTCAGATCTGACGGATATCCAGCAGCGCCCAGACCTGGTAACCCTGGCGCTTGGCTTCCTTCTCCGCTTCCAGTTGCGCGGTGACCTTGCTGATGGAGCGCGAGCGATGTTCGAAACGCAGCGGCAATCCCGCCCCGTCCTTGCGCACGCTCAGTTCGACGATGGTGTAGCGGACCGGCTGGCTAGCCTCGGTCCGGGCCTTTTTCGGTCGTGTTTCGGCAAGGCCCAGCGCCTTGCGCATCTGTTCTTCAGAGTAGATTTCCTGCACGCATTCACCCAGATTGAATAAAACCCGCAAATCCTATTGGTTCGCGACCCCACTTGCCAGGATAGTCGGCGAAGCGGGTCACACATCGACGCGAAAATCGCGCCTACCAGATCCGGCAGCTTCATCGAAACCGCCGCCGACATAAGCTGTGGGCGCTGTACATCCCTGGATCCTTTCCCGGCCTGCTCCACGCGGCCGGGATTTTTTTGCCCTCTTCACCCTTGCGCCGACTGCGGACGCCAGGCTGGCCTTCAGCCTGTCCGGCAGCTATACCGAAAGTCTCCACCGTGATCAGGATCCAGTATGCTCGCCTGCCCCCTCCCTCCCGACGAAGCCCTGCGCCAGCAGGCCCTGGACGACATGGCGCTGGTCGACACCCCCGCCGAACACTACCTGGACGCCCTGGTGGAACTGGCGCGGGAAACCTTCGGGGTGAAGACCGTGCTGATCAGTCTGATCGACCACGACCGCCAATGGTTCAAGGCCCGTATCGGCCTGGATGCCGAACAGACGCCGCGCGACCTGTCCTTCTGCGGCCACGCCATCCTGGCCAGCGAACCGCTGATGGTGACGGACGCCTCCAGGGATCCGCGTTTTCACGACAATCCGCTGGTCACCGGGCCGCCCTTCATCCGCTTCTACGCCGGCGAGCCCCTGCACGCCAGCAATGGCCAGACCATCGGCACACTCTGCCTGATCGACCCGAGCCCGCGGCTGCTGGATCTCCGGGAAGGACGCCAGCTCAATCGACTGTCGATCCTGGCCGAAGGATATCTCCAGCTACGCAGCCTCACCGAGCACACCCGCTTCCTGCGCCAGGAGATCGACCGGGAGCAGCGCAAGTCACTGCTCGACCCCCTCACCCAATTGTGGAACCGGGCCGGCTTCCACGCGCTGCACCAGCATGAACTGGAGTTGGCGCGGGCCAGCGACCAGCGCATCGGCATCATCTACAGCGATATCGACCATTTCAAACGTATCAACGACACCCTGGGGCACCGGGCCGGCGACAGCGTCCTCCGCGAGGCGGCTTCGCGACTGCGCGCGGCGCTGCGGCCGGAAGATCTCCTGGCGCGTTTCGGCGGCGAGGAGTTCGTGGCGATGGTCCGGGTCCGCGAGACCACGGAACTGACCATGATCGCCAATCGCATCCGCGAACTGATGGAAGCGACCCCGATCGACTGTGCCGGCACGTCCGTGCCGGTGACCATCAGTGCCGGCTGTACCCTGGCCGGCAGCGGCGAAGAACCGGAACGGGCACTCGCCCGGGCGGATGCCGCGCTGTACGACGCCAAGCGTGCCGGACGCAACCGGGTGGTCAGCGTCTGACCAGGGCTAGTCCTCCAGCCCTGCGCAATCGGCGCAGATAGAGAAACCCTCGCTATCGACTGGCACCTGGACCGCGTCGCAATATTCGCAGGAACGTCGCCTGCCGGTTCCGCAGGTATCGGGCTCGTCGAGCGCGCCGAACGTATCTTCGTCACGCTCGTCCTCGAGGTAATCGTTATCCAGCAGGTGATCGTGTTCGGGTTCGTGAATATCGTCTTCGTCGCTCATCTTCGACTGCCTGCCGGCTGCGTGAGGCGGTCTTATAAAGGCAGCGACAGCGCCCGTCAACGGCTCAACCCAGGTACAGACGCAGTTGCAGCCGGATTCGCTCCGGCTCGCCGTCGATCGGCGCAGGGCGACTGTCGAATCGCTGGGCGCCCTGGACCATGTAGAACGCTTAGGCATGCAAATCGGCTCCTCCCCCTGCCTCATTGCACTAGAATCGCCCGGCGCAGCACCTGCGCCCTCAAGCCTCTTTCGTAGAAAACACCATGAGCAAACTGCAACATATCAGCCTGTTCCTGTTCGTTCTTCTTTCCGCCGGCCTGGCGCTCGGCTACCGAGTCGACTGCCCGGACGGCAGCCATGTCGAGACCTACCTGCTTCGCGGCCTGGGCGCGCGCCTCCTCGGCAACGATCTCTGCGAGCAGGCAGCGCCCTGACGCCGGGCGTTCGCGGATCCGACGGCGCCCGCCTATCGAGCCGGCAAGCCTCCGCCAACGCCAAGCCTTGCCGAAGCGATGGGCCACCAGCGCTAACCGGCCAGTTGCAACCAGAGCGAAAACACGCCCAGCGCACACCAGAAGCCGGCGAACAGGAACGGCACGCGTCGCGAGAACAGCAAGGTTTTCTCGAAGCTGCCGCGGTTGACCTCGCGTTCGCTGAACAATGGCGAATCATCGTAGGCCAGGCCGATCTCCGGATCGCTGTGCAACAGGCAGGACTGCTTGAACTGCCAGTGGCAGATGATCTCCGAGGATGCCTGGATGCCCGGCCAGGCATGCAGGGAATTGACGATCCCGAGCAGTGCCAGGAGTGCCGGCACCACCAGGGTGAACAGCTCGCCCCAGGCCGGGTTCAGGTTGGCCATCGACGAAGCATAGGCGATGACCAGGAACGACTGCGCCGTCAGGTAGGCGTTGGTCCGACTGGATAGCTGGCCCGTCTCGTAGTGGATTTCCCGCCGGTAGAAGTCCAGCCGCTCCTTGGCTGAACAGAAGATCCGGACATCGGATTCTTGCGACAACGGCCCTCCGGGCATGATCAACCTGGACACAAGCACGACACCTCGAACGAGTGGATGGGCTTGTTTGGAAAGAACCGATCCACGCCGGTTCGGAATCTCCGACGACCGTTCCCCGCGCCGGTAACGATTTCCGCCACCGCCCCGCTGGCCATGGAACTCAACGGAGCCCTGGCCGCCGCACGCCTGCGCAAGGTAAAAAGGGCGATCCTCCCGGATCGCCCTCCTGCATCAGAACAACGCCCCCAGGTAAGCCGCCGCGCCGCCGCCGAACTGTGCACCGACGTTGACCCCGGCCATCAACAGGGCGCCACGGGACGATTGCAGTAATTGCCGCGACATGCTGGCGCCCAGCGCGGCGGTCAATGGCGAGGCGCTCGCCAGCGCCACCGCCGCCAGCAGCTTGGGATCGAGGCCGAAGAGAATCGCCGTGCCCGAACCGCCGGCGATGACTCCCGCGCCGAGTTCGACGTACATGCAGGGCCCGGTGAAGTCGCCGCGGGACAGGTCGCGCCCCACCAGGCCGTCCGCGACCAAGACGGTTCCGGTGCTCGGCAACGCCTCCAGCGCACCGGCCCCGCCAACGCTCTTGCCCTTGACATTGAGGTTGACCTTGCCGAAGCGCGGCAGGCGCATACCCAGTCCGATCCCGCCGCCCACCCCGCCATAGCGGAAGGACACGTTCTCACCCTCCGGCGAGAGCAACGTGATGGAGCCGCCGCTACCCGCCAGGAAGGCCACGGTCATGCCTCCGCCACTGGCCGTCACGTAGCGCCAGCGACTCTCGTTGAGGGGCAAGGGAATGGGAAGTTGCGACATGACTTCAATGTCCTTTTGAGGTCGGTTGGGAAGAACGCAGGCCCAGCAATCCCCTGAACCCGACAATACCGAAGAGTGCGCCGAAGCCGCAGAGGAAAGCGCCGGTTCCCCAGAGCGCGCCGGCATCGTCGACTATCGCGCTGGCCGCCGGCCGCCCAGCCTCGTAGAGGACGCGAACCGGCTCGCCCACCTGGTAGCCGAAGATGAAGCCGCCCTGGGGATAGGAAATCCGCTCGCCGGAAACGCTGGTGAAATCGATCTGCGGATGCGAACCGCCGGCATTCAAGGCGCTGACCGTCCCCTGGGCTTCCTGCGCAGTACGCAGGAAATGGTACCGCTCGACGGTCTTGAAACCGCCGGCGAGCAGGAGACCGAGTCCGAGCAGGGAAAAAAGGGAAGCGTGAAGAAGTCCGCCGATACGCGAACCGGAAGAGGTCGTCATGAGCCTTGTCGCCTGAATCATCCGTGAGGCGCTAGGGTCGGAAAAGACCGCCCCCGCTGTCAATAGCGGCTATGCGATGAAGCGCGAGCCCAGGCGAGCACGGGCCGAGCGGCCTTTTTCGGGGCGCAAACGAAAAAAGGCGACCCTTTCGGATCGCCTTTCTTGTCCCGCCAGCAGTGCGGGATTTGTTTGGTAGGCACGATTGGATTCGAACCAACGACCCCCACCATGTCAAGGTGGTGCTCTAACCAACTGAGCTACGTGCCTGCTGATGGCGCGCATTCTACAGACCCCAAAAACACCGTCAAGCTTTTTTTTCGCTAACTCTCTGAAAAAGTGGAATTTTTATTTTCATGGGGTCCGTTGAAAATTTTGCACGGAGGCTAGCCGGCCGATTTCGACTCGGGTAGCATCCGGGCATCCGTAAAAAATAAAAAACAGAGGTGCAAGATGCCGCACACCCCCTACCCCTCCTCCTATTACGCCGCGTCGGCCAATCCCGCGCCGCCCCGCCCGGAACTCCAGGGCGAGGTCGAAACCGACGTCTGCGTGATCGGTGCCGGCTATACCGGCCTCTCCACCGCCCTGTTCCTGCTGGAGAATGGTTTCAAGGTCTCCGTACTGGAAGCCGCCAAGGTCGGCTTCGGCGCTTCCGGGCGCAACGGCGGCCAGATCGTCAACAGCTACAGCCGCGACATCGACGTGATCGAGCGCACCGTCGGCAAGCGCGAAGCGCAGTTGCTCGGCGAGATGGCCTTCGAAGGCGGGCGCATCATCCGCGAGCGCGTGGCCCGCTACGGTATCCAATGCGACCTGAAGGACGGCGGGGTGTTCGCCGCCTTCACCGAGAAGCAGATGGATCACCTGCGCGCGCAGAAACAGTTGTGGGAACGCTACGGCCACAACCAGTTGGAGATCATGGACGCCAAGCGCATCCGCGAGGTGGTGGCGACCGACAACTATATAGGTGGCATGCTCGACATGAGCGGCGGCCACATCCATCCGCTGAACCTCGCCCTCGGCGAAGCGGCGGCGGTGGAGTCGCTCGGCGGCAGAATCTACGAGCAGAGCCCGGCGACCCGCATCGAGCGCGGCGCCAGCCCGGTGGTGCATACCCCGCAAGGCAAAGTGAAGGCGAAGTTCATCGTGGTCGCCGGTAACGCCTACCTCAACGGTCTGGTCCCGGAACTGGCGGCCAAGTCGATGCCCTGCGGCACCCAGGTGATCACCACCGAGCCGCTGAACGAGGAACTGGCCCACAGCCTGCTGCCGCAGGACTACTGCGTGGAAGACTGCAATTACCTGCTCGACTACTATCGCCTCTCCGGCGACAAGCGCCTGATCTACGGTGGCGGCGTGATCTATGGCGCTCGCGATCCGGCGGACATCGAGGCGATCATCCGGCCGAAGATGCTCAAGACCTTCCCGCAACTGAAGGACGTGAAGATCGACTTCGCCTGGACCGGCAACTTCCTGCTGACCCTCTCGCGCCTGCCCCAGGTCGGCCGCATCGGCGACAACATCTACTATTCCCAGGGTTGCAGCGGCCACGGCGTGACCTACACCCACGTCGCCGGCAAGGTCCTGGCCGAAGCCCTGCGCGGCCAGGCCGAACGCTTCGACGCTTTCGCCGGCCTGCCGCACTACCCCTTCCCCGGCGGCAAGCTGTTCCGCGTACCGTTCACCGCCATCGGCGCCTGGTACTACAGCCTGCGCGACAAGCTCGGGGTCTAGTCCGCGTCGGTAGAACGGCACCCCGGGGTGCCGTTTTTTCCATCCGCGCCTCAACCTTCGCTACGGATCTGCGCATGACTGATCAGGGCGAAGATCAGGCTACCGCCGACGATGTTGCCGCCCAGGGTAGGCAGGGCGAACTTCAGCAGGAACTCGGTCCAGCCGATTTCCCCGGCGAACGCCAGGTAGCCTACCTCCGCCGAACCCACCACGATGTGGGTGAAGCTGCCCAGCGCCATCAGGTAGGTGACCATCGCGATGATCCAGACCTTCGCGCCCTCCGCCGCCGGGATCAGCCAGACCATGGTGGCGATCATCCAGCCGGAAACGATGCCCTTGGCGAACATCTGCGCCAGGTCGTTGTGCATCACCTCGCGGCCGATCTCGAGGAACGCCGCGTCGGCCGCTTCATTGAAGATCGGCAGATGCAGCACCGCCCAGGCGAACAGCAGCGTACCGACGATATTGCCGAACAGCACCACGCTCCAGAGACGCAACAGTTGCCAGGCCTTTTCCAGGGTCGGCTCGGTCATCACCGGCAACACGGCGGTCAGGGTGTTTTCGGTGAACAGTTGCTGGCGGGCGAGGATCACTGCCAGGAAGCCCATGGGATAGCCGAAGCTGCTGACGATGATCGCCCATTCCTGCTCGGGCAGGGCCGCGCGGAACAGGCCCATGCCCATCAACGAGAGGCCGATGGTCAGTCCCGCCGCCACCGCCGACCACCAGAGCGCCGCCACCGTGCGCTGCAGCTCGTGTTCGCCCTGGACGCGAATCACCTCGTGCAGGACAGCGGCGCGCGGTGGCTGCTTGTCGTCGATCTCCCGCCGCTCGTTGGCGGTCAGCGCCGTGGCCGAACGTCCGTCGGCCGGTTTCTCTTTCCGCTCCTCGCCGCGCGCACGCGGCTTGCGCGCGCCCTCCGCTGCACGCCCCTGGCGCTTGCCCGCCGCGCCGCCCTTGGCCGGTTGTCGGGGGCCGGGAGTCGAAGTCTGCTTGTCGTTGGCCATGCTCTGCACCTGAGTGGGGTCCACCCAGGTATAGAGCCGTCTCGCTGGAACGGGGTTCCGACAACCTTCGGCTGGGCCGCCTCAGCGGGGCGGTGCGCCAACGGGACAGGCCGGCAGCTCGGCGCACCGAGCCGCGGGTGCGACGGCCTGCGGCAAGGCCGCAGCGAAACGGGCTTCCCCAGGCTGCAATGCCCGCGCGCAGGCCTGCGCCTGGCGCGCCGGCGCCGCGCAACCGCGTTCCGCCAGCAACTGGGACAGGTTGAACCAACCCGCGGCGAAATCCGCGCGACGCTCGACGCTGGTGAGCATGGCCTGTTCGGCAGCGGCGGAATCGCCTGCGGCGTAGCGACTGTTGCCCAGGGCGAACCAGGCGAAGGCGTCCTCAGGCCAGCGTCGCACGGCTTCTTCGTAGGCGCGCCGGGCAACCTTGGGGTGGCCGGTTTCCTCGCTGTCACTGGCGGCCTTGAGCCACGGGACCGCCGCTGCCGTGGCCGGCAGGCGGTCACCCGGCAGGGTCAGCACCGCCCAGCGTCCCGAACGCTTCCAGGTCGATTCGAAGCTGGTGAAGTCGGTGACCCAGCGCCGGGTGATGCCCGAGCGCAGCACCAGTTCGCGGCGCTCCCGATCGAAGCCGACCACCACCGCGAAGTGCCAGCGCGGCCACCAGGAGAAAGCCTGGTTCTGTAGCACCAGCACCGGGTTGCCCGCCGCGACCTCCTCGAGCACGCTCTCCAGTCCGCCTTGCAGCGGATAGACCAGCATGCCGTGGCGGCGCGCCGCGGCGACCATCTCCAACTGCAAGCTGCCCTCGCGACCGGGAATGAACACCTCGTCCTTCAATTGTCCCGGCGTCAACGCCAGGCCGCGCTGGCCGAGCATCGTGGCCAGCGCGGCGGGACCGCACTGGTAGGCTTCTTGAGGGAAGAACGGCACGTCGCGCAGCTCCACCCGTGCGGGCAGCGCCGCGCTTTCCGGCGGCAGCCTCGGCGGCTGCGCGCAGCCGCCGAGCAATGCGGCGAGCAGCAGCGCCCCTGCCAGCCGCCTCACCGATTGATGCATTTGATGAAGCTGAAGATGTCCGTGGCGCAAAGCATGTCGGTGATGATGAAGATCACCAGGAACAGCACGATGATGCCGATGATGCCGCCCGCCGGTGCCTGGTCCAGTTGCTGGTTGAACTGTGCCAGCTCAGCGTTGGTCAGGCTGTTGATGCGGCTCGCCACCTGGTCGCGGGGCACGCCCATGGCCTCCAGTTTCTTCTGTACGCCCTGGTCGTCGAGCATCTTCAGCAGTTGCTGGCGATCGAGGTTGTGCTGCTGTTGCTGCATGACCTCGGCGGTGCCGATCATCGCCGCCTGGGCGAGCGGAACCTCGGCGAAGGTGAGCAGGTGCAGCGCTGCCAGGACGGCAGCGACACGGCGAATGCTTGTTGTTGTTCTCATGGGAATGACCTCTGCGTGAAACCCGACTATCAGCCCTGGGAGGCGAAGCTTGGTTCCGCGTCGCCGACCTCCCCTGAGTATCGTCCCGATCGCCGTTTTCCGCCGCCTCGGCGCCGATGCCCGCCCCAGGCGGCACGACGACCCGCCGCGCCCAGCCGACGAAGCGGCATTCGTCTTTATGCAATTCGCATATACTCCGGCTCGCCGCGAGAAAACCGGAGCATGCGCGATCTCGGCGACATCGACGCATATCCCCGCCGCAGCCTCGTACACGGCGTCGAAACCGCGCGCCGCCCCGGACGACAGAGCCTCCGGCACGGCGAAAACTAAGGATTCCTGAGCTTCCATCTTGTCCAGATTTGCCCAACCTTGAGCGAGCGGGCCAACGGGACGGGAGTTGTATGGATGCTAGGTACCCGGCTAAAAGCCGCAAGAATCAGAGCGGGATACTCGCAGAAGCAGTTGGGCATGTTGGTGGGAATGGACGAGTTTTCCGCCAGCGCACGGATGAACCAATACGAACGCGAACGGCACTCCCCCAACATGCGGACTTCCGAACAGCTGGCCATGGTCCTCCAGGTCCCCATGGCCTACCTCTATTGCCCCGAGGACGAGCTGGCCGAGCTCATCCTCAAGGTGTCCAGCCTGACACCCGAGTTCAAGAAAGAGCTGACGCGTTTCATCGAACAGTTGCTCGCGGCCCAGGGATCCACCAGCCGCCAGCCTGTACGCACAAGGAGTGAACTGTGAACAAAAGCTTGGATTCAGACTCGATAACCACCGCCATAATGGCCCTGCGTCGCCTGCGCGACACGCACCCGGAGCAGTACCGGGAGCTGCTGCCGTTGTGCGCCTCGGGGCTGGTGGAGACCCTGGTCGGACAGAGCGACGGGGACGACCGCAGGAAGGCCGAGACGCAGAGCGAGACCATCGCCCGCTGGACCTGGCTGCAGTTGCTCGGCTGGGCCCAGAACAACAGCCTCAGCCAGCAGCAGATCGAAAGCCTCTACAGCATCGTCGAAGGCATCCGCAGTTGCCGGCCGCTGATGCAGGAGCGCGCCCGTCTCCTGCAACTGGCGCGAGGCTGAGGCCCCAGCGCGGCTAGAGGCCGTACCGGGTTGCCTGGAGATGAGCGAACATGCCAGCGTCGGCCGGGATGTCGACACCCCATAGCCAGCGCGAGGCGTCAGCGAAGCCAGTTGGACGAACCAGGGCTTTGAGGTGGCATCGGCGAACTTCTTGAACTGCCAGGCCGGTCCGCCCATATAGGTGGGGCTGCCGAAGACGATGGCATCGGCTTCGACGAGCCGAGCAACTTCGTCCAGTTCTTCAAGCGCGAGGTCGGCCAGGTGCGCCGAAGCCTTCCGCCGCGAACAGCGTGGCGGCCGAACGCCAGCCTTGCCGCAGCGCACAGAGCGCACGTGACCTGGCGCCCGCAGCGCTCCGGCCTGATTCGCAGTTTCGTCACGCCGGCGCGCGGCCTGGCGCAAATGTGAACGGTTGCCGCCACGCCGGGAGAGGCTTCTTCCTAGACTCCGCGCCACGTTCACTCAGAGGAGAAACAACGTGGCCAAGACATGGATCTACGCAGCCTCGGCCGCCGCCATCGGCGGTGCGCTGATCGGCGGCTGGCTGCTCGACCCGGCTCCGCCCGAGGCACCGCCGCAGGCCCGCCAGTCCCCCGCCGCCCAGGCAGTCTCTGCCCCGGCAGCGGCGCTCGCGGCGCCGACGGCGGACACTACCCACATGCTCGCCCCGGCCCCCGTCGCAGCGCCCGCGCCACGCGAGCGGGTGACGCTCTGGCAAGGCGAACTGCGCAGCCGCGAAGGCGCCCAGGGCATTCCCGAATACCTGGCGCAGATCGAACCCGCCCTGCTCGACACGCTGGCGCTCGGCCAGGTGCTGGAAATGAGCCTGCCGGGTCGCGAGCGGCCCTTGCAGGCACGCCTCGCCAGCACCCATAACAGCGCCGGCCTGCCGGTCTGGCGCGGCGGCCTGGTGGACGGCGACGAGGCGGAAAGCCTGACCGTGGTGCGCGGCAGCCTGGAAACCCACATCAATGTCGCCACCCTCGACGGCAGCTACTCGATCATCGTCGACAACCGCAGCGGCAAGACCCGGGTGATCGACGAGAACGACATCGCCGCGCGTAGCGACCCGCATGGCGATCATGTCGACGCGCCGCTCGCCGAGCTGCCACCGATGCCGCCGCCCGCCCAGGGCTGAGCCCACCTTCCCAGCATGTTTCCCCAGCGGTGCCCTCGGGGCGCCATGGCTTCCTATTGTCCGAACACAGGCAACCCATGAAGAAATCCCTGCTCTGCTCCACCCTCGCCCTGGCGGTAGCCTCTGCCGCCCAGGCCGCGCCGAAGACCGTCGACATCATGGTGCTCTACACCCCCGCGGCGACCCAGACCGGAAACGGACGCGACATCGATGCGCGGATCGCCAGCTACATCGAGTTCGCCAACACCGCCTACGAGAAGAGCGGCGTCGACCTGCGCCTGCGCCTGGTGCACAAGCAGCGCCTGGACTGGGCCGACTACCCGACGGTGACCGGCACCAACCTCGATCGCTTCATGCGCGACCCGCAGGTGCAGCGCCTGCGCGAGCAGTACGGCGCCGACCTGGTCAGCCTGGTCAACCGCTCGCAGAACAGCGGCAACGGCTACATCACCTGCGGCATCGGCTACATGGGCTCGGGCGATAAGAACAGCGGGCGCTTCCACGGCAACGCCAAGGACATTGCCTACAACCTCACCGGGGTCGACTGCGGGCTCAACACCTTCGCCCATGAAGCCGGCCACAACATGGGCCTGCGCCACTCCTACGAGCAGGACCTGGAGTCCAGCTACTACGATCCGCGCTACGCCCACAGCGGCACCTACGAATGGAGCCGCGGCTACGGCGTGCAGGGGCGCTTCGCCACCGTGATGGCCTACCCGCATGCCTTCGGCACCAACAAGCAGGCACCGTTCTTCGCCAACCCGCGCCTGGTCAACGCCGAATGCGCCAA
Organism: Pseudomonas sp. HMSC067G02; assembly: GCF_001813485.1. Taxonomy (NCBI): domain Bacteria; kingdom Pseudomonadati; phylum Pseudomonadota; class Gammaproteobacteria; order Pseudomonadales; family Pseudomonadaceae; genus Pseudomonas; species Pseudomonas sp. HMSC067G02. Next base: position 137,140 of record NZ_KV812720.1, on the reverse strand, counting down.
CCAGCCCTGCGGTCGCGAAGAACACGCCGACGCCGTACGCGCGCTGAACAGCATGGCCACGCAGATCGCCGACTTTCGCCCGACCAAGGTACCCGGCACGCTCAACCCGGGCTCCGGCGGCGACACGCCGACCCCGCCGGACCTGCCATGGTGCACGAAAGCCAAGCTCGGCGGCCTGCTCGGCGATGGCGAGTTCGCCAGCATGGAAGGCTGGCGCGCATGGTCCGGCAACGCCCAGCTGAGCCTGGTGAACGTCGCCAAGGGCTGCCGCGACAATGCCTTGCTGGTCGACGTGCGTGGCTTCGATCTGCTGGTCCGCCCCATTGCCCCCCTGCGCGCCGGCAGCGGCTACCGGCTGAGCGGCAAGGTCATGCTCAAGGCCGCCAATACCCGTGAAACCGTGCGCATGGCGCTGCTCAGCGAACGCGCCGATGGCGCCCTGGCCTACAACCCGGCGCAGAGCGTCGAACTGTCGGTCAGCGGCAACGAGTTCAGTCGCCTGGAGAAGACCTTCGACTACCGTCCCGCCGCCGACCAGCGCAACCTCTACGTGGCGGTCTGGAGCGACAGCGGCGCCAGCCTGCTGGTCGACGAGATGAACCTGCAGGAAGCCCAGGCCGCGCCGCCGAGCGTACCGCCGGCGCCGAAACGCATCGCCTACGACTTCGAGAGCGGCATCGGCGGCTGGAGCGGCGTGCATGCCAGCACCCGCGCCACGCGCGTCGCCAGCGCCGGGCGGCTGGCCTTGGAAGCCTACCAGCGGCGCTACGCCGGCACCGGCGCGAGCACCAGCCTGCTGGGCAACCTGGAAGCAGGCCGGACCTACGCGTTCAGCGCGGACGTACGGGTCGGCGACGGTCGCGGCTCGCAGGCCATGACCTATGCCTACCTCTACCTGGAAAGCCAGGGTCGGCCCGGCGAATACCTGCCCCTGGGCTACAAGGTGGTCGAGAATGGCCGCTGGGCCAGCCTGCGCGGCCAGGTGCAATTGCCGAAGGGGCCGATCAAGCGTGCTGAACTGATGATCCTCAGCGGTAACCAGCAGGAGTCGATGTTCATCGACAACGTCCAGTTGCTGCAGAAGTAGGACGCTTCCCCTCCGTGCCCCCGGCAGGCACGGGGGGATTTTGCGGAGCGCTCCAGGCTGGATGCAGCGATCATAAAATTATCGTTTTACGATAATTTATTATTAAATTATGATCACTCCAATTTCCCTCGTTTCCGAGGGGCCTGCCCACCTTCCCAGGAGTACCCCCGATGACAAGCGACCGCCTGGCCGGCTACAGCCGCCTGATGGCTACCCTGACCCTGCTGTTGATCGCCGGCATGCTGCTGCTCAACGCCGCGTGCTGGATCTTCCCCGACCTCGCCAGCGAGCACGGCCTCGGCTTCGCCCTCACTGCCACCGGCGTCGCCGGCGACCTCGGCGTTGCGGCGCGAGACATGCCGCTCTGGCAGGCCCTCGGCGGCATCCTCCTGTCGAGCCTGCCGCTGCTGGTCCTGGCCAGCGGACTGCAAGCGCTGCGGCGGCTGTTCCAGCACTACGGGCGCGGCGAGTATTTCTGCGAAGAAGCCGCGGCGCTGCTCGGCAAGGTCGGCCTGTGCCTGGCTTGCTGGGTGCTGGCGAACTTCCTGCTGGAGCCGCTGCTGACGGTCTGGGTCACCTTCCTCCAACCCCAGGGGCAACGCATCGTCAGTCTCAGCTTCGGTTCGGCGGAACTGGTCAGCCTGTTCGCCGCCGCCTCGGTGATGGTGATCGCGCGCATCCAGCGCAAGGCCGCCCTGCTCGCCGAGGAAAACCGCCAGTTCGTCTGAGGTCCGCCATGCCCATCGAAATCAGGCTGGACGTCATGCTCGCCCTGCGCAAGGCCAGGTCCAAGGACCTGGCCCAGGCCATCGGCATCACCGAACAGAACCTGTCGCTGCTCAAGCAGGGCAAGGTAAAGGGCATTCGCCTCGCTACCCTGGAGGCCATCTGCGCCTACCTGGCGTGCCAGCCGGGAGACCTGCTGGAGTACCTGCCCGGCCCGACCGAGGGGTGACAGCCGGGCGCTTATGCGCTCGAGCGAGGGGGAGCGCAACAAAGGGTATTTAGGCCAAGCCCCCTTTCGCCGCTACAGTCGCGGTTCATCCACCAGACATGGGCGAGGTCGGGCATGGCGAAATCCTCCGAACGATTCGAATCCCTGCGCCGGGATATCGACGCACTGGCCCGCCGGCTCGACGTGCCGTCGGTGCTGATCATGCGTTCCCTGCCCCGGCACATGCGCGTCGAGGCCTCCGCCGGACGCCTGGAGGACACCTACCCGATCGGCGCCGAAGGCCGCAAGAGCGTCCATGAAGACGGCGCCCAACCCCTCTACTGCGAACGCGTGGTCGACCGCGACGCCCCGTTGCACGTGCGCGACTCGCGCCAGGAGACGGAATGGGCCGGCAACGAGGATGAAGTCGAGTTCGGCCTGAGCAACTACCTTGGCTATCCGGTTCATACGCCCGACGGCACCCCGTACGGCACCGTCTGCGTACTCGACAGCCGACCGCGCGACTATTCGGCCGAGGAACGGGCCCTGCTGGAAGAATTGCGGCGCAAGGTCGAGGCGCTGCTGGCGGAAACCGTCTCATGACCTAAGGTCAATCGGATACCGCGGCGCACAACCGCGCCGCCTCCGCCCACCAGACGAGGACCTTCCGTGCACGCCCGCCGCCTGCCCCACCTCTTGCCGCTCGCCCTCGCCTTCCTGCTTTCGCCCGCCGCCTTCGCTGCCGACACGCCAGCCACCGAGCTGCTGCGCCAGGCCGAAGCCGAACGCCCGGCTTACCTCGACACGCTCCGGCAACTGGTCGCGGTGGACAGCGGTACCGGCCAGGCCGAAGGCCTCGGCCAGTTGTCCGCGCTGCTCGCCGAACGCCTGCAGGCGCTCGGCGCGCAAGTCCGCAGCGCACCGGCGACGCCCTCGGCCGGCGACAACCTGGTGGCCACCCTCGATGGCACCGGCAGCAAGCGCTTCCTGCTGATGATTCACTACGACACCGTGTTCGCCGCCGGCAGCGCGGCGAAGCGTCCGTTCCGCGAGGACGCGGAGCGCGCCTACGGACCCGGCGTGGCCGACGCCAAGGGCGGCGTGGCGATGGTGCTGCATGCCCTGGCGCTGCTCAGGCAGCAAGGCTTCAGGGACTACGGACGGATCACCGTGCTGTTCAATCCCGACGAAGAAACCGGCTCCGCCGGCTCGAAGCAACTGATCGCCGAGCTGGCCCGGCAGCAGGACTACGTCTTCTCCTACGAGCCGCCGGACCGGGACGCAGTGACGGTAGCCACCAATGGCATCGACGGCCTGCTGCTCGAGGTGAAGGGTCGCTCGTCCCATGCCGGCTCGGCACCCGAGCAAGGCCGCAACGCCATTCTCGAACTGTCGCACCAGTTGCTGCGTCTCAAGGACCTCGGCGATCCGGCGAAAGGCACCACGCTGAACTGGACCCTCGCCAGGGGCGGCGAGAAGCGCAACATCATTCCCGCCGAGGCTTCGGCGGAAGCCGACATGCGCTACTCGGACCCGGCCGAGAGCGAGCGGGTACTGGCCGACGCCCGGAAGCTGACCGGCGAACGCCTGATCGCCGATACCGAAGTCAGTCTGCGTCTCGACAAGGGTCGTCCGCCCCTGGTGAAGAACCCCGCCTCGCAGCGCCTGGCGGAAACCGCGCAGACGCTCTACGGTCGAATCGGCAAGCGCATCGAGCCGATCGCCATGCGCTTCGGCACGGACGCCGGCTACGCCTACGTGCCCGGCAGCGACAAGCCGGCGGTGCTGGAAACCCTCGGCGTAGTCGGCGCCGGCCTGCACAGCGAGGCGGAATACCTCGAACTGTCGAGCATCGCCCCGCGCCTGTACCTGACGGTGGCGCTGATCCGCGAGCTGTCCGCCGACTAGCGCCGACGCCCGCAGCCAGCCTCAGGTGCGGAAGCGACCGAGCACCACGCGCAAGCCAGCCATGTGCTCCTTGACCCTCTGGTTGGCCGAAAGCACTGCGGCGGTCCCTTCGTGGGCCTGCTCGGAGAGTCCGGAGACGTTGGTGATGTTGCGGTCGATGTCCTGGGCCACCTGGCTCTGTTCCTCGGCGGCGGTCGCGATCTGCTGGTTGAGGCCGTCCAGCTCTTCCACCGTGGCGACGATGCGCCCCAGCGCCTGGGCCGCGCTGTCTGCCTCGGCGAGGTTGCTCTGGGCATGGCTGGCGCTACCGCGCATGGCGGCTACCGCATCGTTGGCGCCGTCCTGCAACTGCTCGATCAGCCCCTGGATCTCCTGGGTCGACTGCTGGGTACGGTTGGCCAGCGAACGCACCTCGTCCGCCACCACGGCGAAGCCGCGCCCGGCCTCCCCGGCCCGCGCCGCCTCGATGGCGGCATTGAGCGCCAGCAGGTTGGTCTGCTCGGCGATGCTGCTGATCACCGTAAGCACCTGGCCGACGCTGCCGGCGTGCTGGTGCAGGGTGTTCAGCGCCAGGGCGGTCTGTTCCAGTTCCTCCGCCAAGGCACCGGTCTGGCTACTGGCGTGCTCCACCAGACGGCGTCCCTCGTGGGCCAGGGCCGCGGCGTCGCGGGTGGAATGCGCCGCATGGTTGGCGTGGCGGGCGACCTCGGCCACGGTGGCGCTCATCTCGTTCATCGCGGTGGCCACCTGGTCCAGGTCCTGGTGCTGGCGCGCCACCTGGTCGCCGGCACCGAGCGCCTGCTCCAGGGCCTCGGCCACGTCCTTGTCGGTCTCTGCCGCGCTGCGCTTGACGTTCGCCAGCAGACCGCTGACGTCCTGGCGCATCCGCTCGTAGCCGGCGACGATGCGGCCGATCTCGTTGTCCGCATGGCCCGCCGCCAGGGCATGGGTGAAGTTAGCCGCACCGACCTCGGTCAGCGCCACCTCCAACCCGCGCAACTGCCGCATCAGCGGCGCCAGGCCGAACTGCCGGCCGAGCACCACCAGCACCAGGATCGCCAACAGGCAACCGAAGGCGATCCACATCTGGGTGTGCTGGACACTGTCGGCGCGCGCGCTCATCAGCGAGACCAGTTTGTTCAGCTCGCCCAACAGCTCGGTGGAATACTGCGAGAAGCCGCGCAGGTCGACCTGGCTGGCAGGCTGTGCCACCTGGTCGAGCATGGCCCGATAGCGGCCCCAGATCTGCGCCACCTTCTGCCGCTGGGCGGCGATCTCCGGCGCGCCCATCCGGCTCACGTTGCGCTCGGCATTGCCCGCATCCAGGTCGGCGGCCGAGCGCTCGTACTGGGCGATGGTCGCGGCCAGGGCCTTTGGGTCTCCGGCGCCGAGTCGCAATTGCAGCGCCTCGCGGGCCATCTTCTGGCTGAGCATGCGCTGCGCACCGGCCACGTTGATGGTTTCCGGCGAGATCGACATGCTCAGGTACAACGCCACCGAGGCGCAGGCGGCCAGGCCGAACATCAGTGCATAGGACAGTAGGAACTGGGCGTTCAGGGTCTTCAACCCGAGCCCCCGCAGAATCCGATCGAACACCCTGGCGACGCTTTCGTTCATTGGCTTTTCCCCACTGGACTGCAGAAACCGATAACCACCCCATCGGCCCGTCGCGCCTGGGCTTGAATCGTCACTTCGCCGATTCCGTCCCCGAGCGCCTCCCTCTCCAGAGCGTGGCCCCCGGCGGGCAAGGCCTGAAGACAGTTTGCCGCTGCGGCATCGGGACGCGCCCTGTAAACTCTGGCAGGTACCCGGCACGCCGCGCCGGAGACGTCATGGAACCCAGCCCGCAAGGACGCCCGCGTGATCCCCGTCGCCCCTCTTCCCCTGATCGTCCCGCTTATCTACCTGTCGTCGTTCGTCGCCGGCATCTGGCTGCTGGTCTGGCTATCGCTCCTGGCCTTCAGCCCGCGCGCGCGCCAGCGCTTGCGCCGTCGCTGGCCGAGCCGCGGCCTGCTGATGCTGCTCCTGCTGATCCCGTTGGGACTGCGCGCCTGGCTGGAGATCGGTCTCTGGCAGTACGAGCGCGAACGCGCGCGCGAGGAAGCCGCGCACAGCGCCGTGCTCGAGCGCCCCTCGCGCCTCGGAGGCATCGAGATGCCTGCCGGCACCCGGCTGAAGCTGGAACTCAAGCACCAGCCAGAAAGCTTCCGCGAAGCCGAATTCCCCACCCCGGTGACGATCCGCGGCGTCGCCACCCGCCACCTGCAACGCTGGCTGCAGAGCGAGCAGGACGACCCGCAGGACCCATGGAAAACCACCGGCGTCCATCCCACTTCGCTGCGCCTGCGTGGCGAGGGCGTCGCCGAGATCGAAGGCTGGCGTTGCGACGCCAGCCAGGAAATCGCCTTCGCCAGCGAGCGCGACGGGCGTCCCGCCGCCTTCGAAGGCTGTAGCCTGGCGACCGGCAACCGCGCCGACGAGATCGACTTCCCCGCCGGTGCGCGATTGTTCGCCAGCGACGGCATGGCCTACACCGACGGCTACCGCGACGCCGAGCGCTGGCGGGTAATGCCGGAAACCGGGCAACAGGTGTCGGTGCGCGGCATCGCGCTGAGCGGCGGCGCCCTGGCCTTCGACCGCGACCGCCGCCTGTACGGCCTCGGCGGCACGGTCCTCGCCGAGGCCTTGCAACTGGGCGCCTGGCACTACCCGGCGGGTACCGAGGTCAGCCTTTCGCCCCGCGCCGCCTGGCGCGCGCAACATCCGCACGCCTGGCTGTTCAGTCCTACCCGCGAAGCCGCTTCGCATGCCTCCGGCGAGCGCCTGGAACACGGCACCTCGCTGTTGCAGACGCTGGACGGCCAGGAACTCGAGCGCCTCGACAACCGCGCGGCAGGAGTCATCGACTTCATCGAACTGGAGATCGGCGACGACCGCTGAACCCGCGCCTCGCGGTTATCTGAGGCTCAGCCGGCAGCGCGGCGGGAAGGGCAATCAGGAAATGGACGAGGCGCATGGACCCTCCGTGGCCATCACTGCGGTATGGCTAGGCATTTTCCCGATCCCGCGGGAAAAGCGATGCCGCTTCGCTTGCCGCACAGCGAAACAGGGCTAGTCTTATCAAGGTGACTTTCTCCTATGGTGGTCACCAAAGCCCCGGGGGCCGCTCATCCCCCCGGGGCTTTCCCTCTCACCTGCTGCCTCTCCCCTCCTTGATACAGCAGCCCATCGCAGTTCAACGAGGAAACCCGATGAAACTCAGCATTGTCGCCCTGGGCCTGTTGTCCATGGCAGGGGTGCTCATCTGCACCTATCTGATCCTGAAATCGCTCAGTGCCATCTGATATCGCTCATCTACGAAGCTGTGGATGCCCATGGGCAGATCGAGCAGTCCGCGCGTAGGATGGGCAGGCACGCTTCCTGCCCATTTTCCGCCAGGAAAAGAAAGGAATTCCTTTCCGAGATTTCCACAGAGGTCATGGATGAAAAAAAGCCCCCTGCTGATACTGAGCGTACTCCTCGCCGCCTGCGGCCCCGACAAGCTGATTTCCGACCTGCCGTCGCCGAACGGGCAATACCACGTCGAGGTTCGGAAATGCCCGGAGAAAGGTTCGATCACCTGGGGCGAAGAAATACAGGTCTCCCTCCTCGAAACCGGGAAATCGGAAAAGTGCCATTCAGTCGTGCAGTCGCTGGCGCAATTCGACCTGCGCGCATCCGCGGACGAATTGCAACTGGAGTGGCTGTCCGATACGGAACTCAGGGCCTGGCACCCTAGCTTCGAGCCCGGAAACCAAGCGGACGGCTCGCGCCTGAAGCACGATGCGCCGGTGAAGATGGTCTTTGCGCCGAAGCGCTGAGCCGCTCGAAAAGCTGTCCTGGCATACCGACCATACGCCATGACAGTCGGAGGCAAGCCAAATAAAAGGTTTACGCGTCATTTCAGGACCCAGGTGCTTCCATTGCTCCATAGCTCGGCATACTGCCCATTGATCAAGGTCAGGCTGCTTCCTGTGTTGGTGTAGCTACCGTAGGTACTGCCCGTGATTCCTCCAGCCAGTGCCGTGACGTTGATGCTGCCGCTCGAACCATTCCTGATCCTGAAGACACAGCCCGAGGCAAGAGCGGCCTCCGGCAGTACGAATCCTCCGCTCCCCGTCAACTCGACCATTTGTCCGACATAATCCGTTCCTGCGATTGCTGAGGACGAGGACAAGGACACCATCGGCAGCTCGCTCCACCCTACGCCTCCTTGTACTTTCGTACGTAACGGCAAAACAGCAGGATAGCCATGTCGGTTGACGTAGACATTCCTCACCTTGGCGATTGTAGGAGCCGCCACTATTCCCATGGTCCACACGGGTCGAATGAGCTGTTGGTTATCGTCGAAGACGGTCAGCCCATCCACTTCGAAATTGCCCTTTGGTTCAATCACTTCCATGGAGTCAGAAGAGTCCTGCCAGACTCCGCATCGATTTATGTTTCCCGTGGCCACGCCGAAGTTCACATTTCTTATCGTGACATCCCTGATGAGTACCGGCGCGTTTCTGGCACTCCAGTTGCGGAAACGCATAGCGCTGCCAAAAGGCTCGTCGACAACGATGCCAACCAGTTGGATCAGACCCGACATAGTGTTTTTCGGAGAGACGCCCCCTCCATATATGAAACCCACTCCGCCATTCTTCGCCCCGTATTGAGTAGCCGAACCGTCTCGTCGGGACTGGAATCCGGAGACCCTGACGGAGACAGGGGAGTCCGTATTCGGGATGGTGAACTGGAGTCCGTTCCCAGCATTGCCCTCGCTCGAACAACCGATCAGGTTGATATCTTCGATGAAGTAACCGCTTCCTTCATTGGGCTCTATGTCGAAGGCCGCCCAGGGTCCATTGGCTGATGCACCAAGTCCATTGGTATTCGTGTTAGTCGCTCGGCAATTCAGCAGCGTCGCGCGCCTGGCATTGATGACCGAAAAGCCATTGCGTCCATTGAAGTTGCAAAGGACTCGGTCGATGCGTACATCTTCGCTTGGTCGCCCCGCATCGCCGGTAACGGCCAATCCATCACCGGAGAACGCGTTGATTGTCAGGTCCTGGACCAGGACTTTTTTCGAGCCATAGATGAAAAGTCCATATCGACCTTCGCCGCTGCGTGCCTCGTTCTTCTGTCCATTGATCTGCATTCCATTGCCGAAGATGAACACATTGCTCTGTCCGGCCATGCTGATGAACGGCTGGACATCCATCGTCACCGTACCGGGCTCCTGGAGAATGACAGTCCGGCTGGTTCCGGCGATGATCTGGTCCGAACCGATAACTAATGGACCGGAGCGAACGGTCGCCGGGGGAAACATGGCCGTGTAACCGATGTGGGCCGCAGAGCCTTCGTTCGAACGGGTTTGTTGCAGAAGCTTTTGCGCTGGCGCGGTGGCGAGTTCCCCTGGCAGCCAGCCGAACCATTCGAGGCGAATGCCATGGCCTTCGATTTTGCGGACAAAGCAGCCAAAGGCGGACGGCTCAGTTTCCCCCGAGCCATCCAGATAGCCAGCCAACCCCGTCTGGGCAGTGTACGCAGGAACAGTGGGGCTGATGATAGTCCCGCCGTTGTGGCGATTCCGCGCAACCGCCCCATCCCAGTAGAACCTGCCACCACCAGTGGTAATACCGGGTCTGTGGCCTTGAACGATGTACTCATGGGTGTAGCTTTGCGGAACATCTGGAAGATCGGCCAGGCTGGCTAAAACCATTGCCGATCTGCCTATAAGTGATGCGCCCTTTACGAGGTCGGTTTCGTCAATCAACGCATTCCATCGCTCATCGCTAGGGTCTCCTACTGTGGCCCCCACCATGGAACCGGTCGTGTCGTAGCTCATGCTTCCTCCTGAAAAATCCGTTTCGCACTTCACCAGGAAAAGGGCAGCCGCAATCGCCATGCTCCCTTGTCAGCAGCCCATGATATGACCGGGATCGTGACAAAGCCCCACCGCCCCAAGTCCTCTGAGCCCCATCGCACCGTGACATCAACTTCCGTCCCAAGCTCGGCATCATTCCTGCGAAAACGAAGCTACGCTACACGGTCTACTGGCGGGGCCGGCTGAACGTCCACCCATTGAAATGGACAACACACTCATTGCCCCCAGGAAAATGATGAAACGGCCCTCATGGCTTGTCGCTCTGCGGGTTGAGAGGAAGTACATCGGGCTAGACGCTGGCAAGGACATAACAAAGCGGCGCCATCCACAGCACCAGGTTGATCGCCCATTGCAGCGCTCTTTCGCGAGCGCTCCCCAGCTTTCGCTGCTGGAGCACGAATGCCAACGCAGTGGAATGCAGCAACAGGGCGCAGGCAGGAAAGACCAGCAGGTAGGCGAACAGCCCAGGCGCATTCATATTGGGATAGCCATGGCTGTCGAGCGATCGCCAGTACGCCACCAGGAAAGCGCTCGCGACCGCGAGGCTGAGCCCCAGGCTGATGCGGCTATACCACTTCATCGATACCCTCCCGACGCGCCTTCCGGACCTACGCCGATCGTCCCGGAAAACGGCCCGATCCGCCTCGCTTCACCCTGCTTCAGTCAGAGCGGCTCAGGGCTTCCGGGGCTCGTTGCCGAGCAGACGATCGAGTTCGCCCATGACGCGATCGCTCTTGGCCTCTTCGAGCTTGCGCCGGGCCTCGGCGAGATTGGCCTGGGCGCGCTCCATCTCGACCATGCCGACGGCGGTGATCACCGCCTGCAATGGCACGCCCCTGCCGGTGGAGCGCATGCCGTTGCGTTCGCGTTGCTGCGGCGCGCAGATGAACTGGAGGACAGCCTCATGGCTTTCGTTGGGCAGCGGGGTCCAGCCCTTGGCGAAGGTGAACTGGAGGTCCGTGGGTTGCCCGTTGTTGGAGAAGGTCTTGGCGTTGACCACCTTCACCTCTCGCGTATCGCAGCGGTACTGATGCGCGCTGAGCAGATGGAAAGAGTCGAACAGCATGGCGATCTGCACCTGCCAGGCGTTTTCGATACCCGGCACCGGTGCCAGCGAATCGGCATCGGCCAGGAACACGTCAAGCTCGGCAGGGTCGTCGCCCTTGTGTACCACCCACCAGTCTTCGGCCCAGGCATGGCCGGATGCGGCCAGCAGCGCGGCGCACAGCCAAGTCACGGCACTGCGGGAAACCTTGCGATAGACGTTCATGTCACCTTCCTTGTGGGGAAATGCTTCCGTGGATAGGGGCGACACCCGGCGCCCCTGAGCGAACACCCGCTATTTCAATGACAGCGGCACGCCCCAGACCGGGTCTTCCATGCCCTGCTTGCGCAGCGGTGTGATCTGCAGGGGCTGCAGCCTGGACAGCAGTTGCCGGTGCTTGTCGCTCAGAGCCCGCTGGGCGATCAGGGACTGGCTGAAGTCCATCGGCGCCGGCCAGGTGTAGACGGTCAGGTTTTCCAATGGGCATTCGATCTTCTTCGGATCGATCGCCCGGCACTTCGACTGCTGGTACTTGTAGCCGGGGGTCTTGAGGTGCATGCGCGGGGCCAGCAGCAATTGCCCGCCCTGCACGCTGAAGCTGGCCAGCGCCTTGTCGACCGGCAAGCGTGCCTGGATCTTGATCGAAGGTACGTCGCGGGAGTCGGTCTGCTGGTAATAGCCGGCCTGGGAGCCCTGGGTCGTTTGCGTGTATTGCTGCTCGCCCCAGCTCACGCAGGCGCCCGAGGCCACATGCACGGCGGTGCAGACCTTCTCGGTCTTGATCTCGCTGCCATAGGTGGCATCTTTCCAGACTTCTTCCCGGTAGTACTCGCGATACAGCTCGGGGGACAGGTACGCGGTGCCGTTGGCGCCATGGCCCGAACCGGGCGGACCGCCGCGGGCGCCAACCTGGTCGAGCAAGCCATGGATCTGGTAGTCGTCGCCGCCGGTCAGCAGGTACTTGCCGGGCGGCAGGATATGCACCTCGAAGGCCTTGAACAGATAGGTCTCGTCGGGCTTCCGCTGCAGCGCGTTGGTCTGGAACTTGCGGCCGAAGGTCACCTTCGGGTCCTTCTCGTACTCCCAGATCGCCGTTGGCGTCCACTGGGTCATGGTCAGCGCATCGCTCAGGGACTTGTGCGGCATCACGTCGGCCACCAGTACCACGGCCATGTTCCCTTTCAGCGCCTGGTCCACCAGGTCCAGCATCTGCGCGTTGCGCGGATCGTCCATGCTGCCATAGGCGCCCGAATCGAGTTCAGACACGCAACCGGAAAGGCAAAGCAGCAAGGCGGCGGAAAGGGCAAAACGCGGGCGGGGCAGTCTCATGCATCGATCCTTGATAGAGGCTGGTGCGGGTCGTCGGACGGCCCATCTTACTGGCCCCAGCCTGGATCGCAATATTTCAAATGGACTAGGTCGGCAGGGGCACACCGGCAGGGCCAGGAGCTGCCACGGCTCTCGTTGGTTCTACGCCTACGCAAACCTCCAGGCATTGGGAGCGGCGTTGTCTGGCAGGCCAGGCTCGGGAAACGTGCAGAAGAGTGGTAATCCCGCGCGCATTGAGGCCACACCAGTCTCTTCGGAAAGTTTCCAGATGTACCAGGCGTCAGCACTATATTACGGAGGTTTTGTCAGTGACTGAAAAACGGTCGCAGCCTACCCTTACCGCTGCAGTTTTTAATGGGCCGAGCAAGCTAGACCTCCTGCCCGTCCGGTAGATGCGATTCAGCAATCGCTCCGCTTGATTTCTAGTCAGTGGGCAGCTAAATCCATGCTCTGACCCGATAATACCCGGTAGCGAATCGAGTCGTGGCACTATTGTCGATTCCTCCGAAATATCCCGTGCCCCATACTGCCGCTCCAGTTCCAAGCCGAATATTCAAGCTACCCACTTCAACCTGAGCCCCACTGCCTTTATGCCCTCCATCATTGAAATAACTGGGCATGACAATGTTCCATGTTGATGGACTCGATGACCTTGCAAACTCAACGACCACCCGACGCGGCGACCTCTGGAGTCCATGACTCAGGGTATACAAATTATTTGAAGAAACAGAAAACCAGTCTGACTCAAAATCCGGGACTCCTCCCAGATACACTTCAAACTGATAAGCTCCCGAAGTCGTAGAAGACGTCTCCCTGAATAGATTACCCAGTATTCTCCGACCTCCCAAAACGACTTGACTAGTATAACCGGAGGCGGCTGGCGCACTATACACAGGAACACGCTCCGTCCAGCCGGAGGAGCCTGCTACGGCTTTCGCCAGCAGGATTGTTCTGTAATAACAAAAATGAGTCGTTCTGTTCGTGTACAAGAGAACTACATGTGGTGTACCTCCCTCAGAATAAACATAGGAGAGAGAAGGGGCTACGAGAATATCGGTAGAGTCACCATTTTGTGCAGTCACATTACCCTGATCAGTCCATGTGCCGCCGTCGTCCAGACTTATAAACTGACGTAACGCTCCTCCGGCACCAGATCCTACTCTGGCTACAGCCAGAATTACGCCATCTCCCACAGGAAGGTAAGAAGTCTCATTGTATGGTGTGTTCCCGCTGTAGATCGTGCTTCCTTCGCCCCACGCTTCTCCGCCATCAGAAGACTCTAGCCATTTCAGTTCATAATTGACTCCCGTCGCCGCGTAAAGAGGAATCACATAGCGCGCCCCTACTTGAAAACTTTTTCCATGAGCAAAATTATAATCCGTCCCACCTCTAGCCAATGTGAATTTATGTACCCATGTCACACCTGAATCATCAGATACATAGACCTTCACCTCTCCTGTTTCATAAACCGTCGAGGCCGCGACGATCCTTCCGCTAGGCATCGTCCCACCAGCTACATCTCGAAAATCCTGTCCTCCCGCTTGGGCAACTATTGTAGGCGCACTCCAAATACCACCTTCCAGTTTACTGAAAACAACACGCCCATCACTACCACCTACATGCTCTGTTGCCCGCCTATATATTAGGTACAAACTTCCATCTGACAATATATCCATTTGGCCAAAATGATCATAATATGATTCATACAGAGCCTTTCCCACTAACCGATGCGGAATATCAAAATAAGTATTCATCCCTCACTCCTTCGGTCAAATTAGGCCAACACACTCGCCACCACTCAACAGCTCTACCCTACAAACCTTGACTACCCGGCCAACTATAAAATTCTTCAAAAATAAATATTGAAAAAAATTTCTGATGAAAAACTCTTGAATGAATACAGGTGCCGGACCGACGGCAGACTTATAATCATCTCGGCATCCCACCAGCCTCGGCTCTTGCACGCATTCACACTAGCACGCTCATCCCGCCCCTCCTCCACCTCCATACCTGATAAAATCCCTCGCCCTGCTCCGCTCTCCCTGCCGAAGTCCCGATGCGCCCAGAACCGACTACCACCCCCGCCACCCTCTCACGCCGCTTTTCCGTTGCGCCGATGATGGACTGGACCGATCGCCACTGCCGCTTCTTCCTGCGCCAGTTGTCCCGTCACACCTTGCTCTACACCGAGATGGTCACGACCGGCGCGTTGCTGCACGGCGATCGCCAGCGCTTCCTCCGCTACGACGAATGCGAGCACCCGCTGGCGCTGCAGTTGGGCGGCAGCGTGCCGGCGGAATTGGCGGCCTGCGCGCGGCTGGCGGAAGAGGCCGGCTACGACGAGGTCAACCTCAACGTCGGTTGCCCCAGCGACCGGGTCCAGCACAACATGATCGGCGCCTGCCTGATGGGGCATCCGGCGCTGGTGGCGGACTGCGTGAAGGCGATGCTGGATGCGGTGGAGATAGCGGTGACGGTGAAGCACCGCATCGGTATCAACGGGCGCGACAGCTATGCCGAACTCTGCGATTTCGTCGGCCAGGTGCGCGAGGCCGGCTGCCGGAGCTTCACCGTGCATGCGCGGATCGCCATCCTCGAAGGGCTCTCGCCCAAGGAAAACCGCGAGGTGCCGCCGCTGCGCTACGAGGTCGCGGCGCAATTGAAGAAGGACTTCCCGGACCTGGAGATCGTCCTCAACGGCGGCATCAAGACCCTCGAGGCCTGCCGCGAGCACCTGCAGACCTTCGACGGCGTGATGCTCGGTCGCGAGGCCTACCACAACCCCTACCTGCTGGCCGCGGTGGACAGCCAGTTGTTCGGCAGCGAAGCGCCGCCGCTCAGTCGCAGCGAGGCCTTGCTCCGTCTGCGTCCGTACATCGAGCGACACCAGGCCGAAGGCGGCGCGATGCATCACGTGACCCGCCATATCCTCGGCCTGGCCCAGGGCTTCCCCGGCTCCCGGCGATTCCGCCAGTTGCTCTCGGTGGACGTGCACAAGGCCGCCGATCCGCTGCGGGTTTTCGACCAGGCGCTGGAACTTCTGGCGGGGCGATAGCTCCCATTGAGCCGCGCCTGCGGCTCGGGTAAGGTCGGGGGATTCTTCTTCCCAAGAACCCACCTGACAAGACCTCGCCATGACTTCGAAGCTGGAACAACTCAAGCAATACACCACGGTGGTCGCCGACACCGGCGACTTCGATGCCATTGCCCGCCTGAAGCCGGTGGACGCCACCACCAACCCGTCGCTGCTGCTCAAGGCTGCTGCCCTGCCGCGCTACGCCGAGCACCTTCGACAGGCTACCGCGGATAGCGGCGGTGACGCCGGACTGGCTTGCGACCGCTTCGCCGTGGCAGTCGGCAAGGACATCCTCGGAGTCATTCCCGGACGTATTTCCACCGAAGTCGACGCGCGCCTGTCGTTCGACAGCGAGGCCACCCTCGCCCGCGCCCACCGCCTGATCGAGCTGTACGACGAACAGGGCATCGACCGCGAGCGGGTGCTGATCAAGATCGCCTCCACCTGGGAAGGAATCCGCGCCGCCGAGATTCTGGAACGCGAAGGCATCCAGACCAACCTGACCCTGCTGTTCTCCTTCGCCCAGGCGGTGGCCTGCGCCGACGCCGGGGTGTTCCTCATCTCGCCGTTCGTCGGGCGCATCTACGACTGGTACAAGAAGAGCGAGAACCGCGACTACGCCGGCGCCGAGGATCCCGGCGTGCAGTCGGTCTCGCGCATCTATCGCTACTACAAGGCCAACGGCTACAAGACGGTGGTGATGGGCGCCAGCTTCCGCAATCTCGGCCAGATCGAGCAACTGGCCGGCTGCGACCGCCTGACCATCAGTCCCGACCTGCTGCAACAACTGGCTGACGCCCAGGGCGAGCTGCCGCGCCTGCTGCTGCCGGGTGAAGGCGAGCCGCGCCAGGTGCTCGACGAGAGCGCTTTCCGTTGGCAGATGAACGAGGACGCCATGGCCACCGAAAAGCTGGCCGAAGGCATCCGCCTGTTCGCACGCGACCAGGAAAAGCTCGAATACCAGTTGGCGACCCGCCACTGATCGCCGCTGCCGGCGGGACGCGCATGCAGGGCGTCCCGTTCCGGCACAGCGGAATTCAGCAGGAGTTCGGGAAGGGATCGACCGGTTAATGGCGCTCCAGGGCGCTGACCAGGTCGTGGAAGGCTTCGCGGTTGGATTCGTTGAGGCCCATCAGGATGCGGTGCGCCTCCAGGACCTTGTCGCGCACCACATCTTCCGACTGGTCCTGCGGCGGCAGGTCGGACAGGCACTCCGGACACGGAATCGGACGATCGACGATATTGAATACCTGATCGAAACCCATCGACTGCAACAGACGGGTAATGTCCGGATTGGTGGTCACCAGCGTGGGCAACAGGCCGATTTTCTGCCGCGACAGGATGGACAGCTTGGCCAGCAGGCCGAGCGTGGTGCTATCGATGCTCTGGGTTTCCGTAAGATCGATGATGATCGCCGAGAAATTCAGCGCAGCGAAGATCTTTTCGATGGTGGAATCCAGGGCCGAGCACAGGGTGAGGCGGACCTCACCGACGAATTTCAGAACGAAGGAGCCGTTCTGTTCGGCAAACTGGATTTTACCGGTACTCATGCAAGGTTCCTGCTCAACACCAGCAAGGCGATATCATCCGGCATCTCCGCCAGGTTGGCCAGCCCGAAGACCTGGCGCAGCCCGTCGAGGGTGCCTCCGGCGGCTGCCACCTGCTCCGGTAGCGAAGCCTCTTTCTCCTTCAGCGTAGCTCCTGGCAGCACATCGAGGATGCCATCGGAAAACAGCGACAGGCTGAAGGAAGGGGGCAACTCCATGACCCGGTCGTCATAGCTCGCATCGTCGAACAGGCCCACCGGCAGGCCACGGCCTTCCAGGTAGCTCGCCTGCCCGTCGACGAACAGTACCGGGAGCGGCAGGTGGCCGCCGATGCTGTAGGTCAGGCAGTTCTTCTCCAGGTCGATGACCCCGCCGAGCATGGTCACGTGCTTGCCCAGCTTGGTATTGATCAGGCCGCGGTTGATGTGCGCCAGCACCTCGGACGGCTTGAACTCCGGGAGCGTGCCGTTGCGCCGTGACTCGTAGAGCAGACGCGTGGTCATGAACTTCAGCAGCACCGTGACGAAGGCCGAGGAAGCGCCATGGCCGGAAACGTCGGCCAGGTAGAACGCCACGCGTCGCTCGTCGACCCGGAAGTAGTCGACGAAGTCGCCAGAGAGATACAGCGACGGAATGATCCGGTGGGAAAACTCCAGCCCCTCGATGCTCCACGGCGTCACCGGAAGCATGTTCATCTGCACCTGGCGTCCGGCGTTCTGGTCTTCCTGGAGCAGGTTCAGGCTGGCCTGCAATTCGCGGTTGGCGGCTTCCAGCTTGTCGCGGTAGCGCTGGTTCTCGACCCGCAGGTAGGCGCGATCCAGGGCCCGGCGCACCGAATGCTCGAGCACCGCGAGGTCTTCCAGGGGCTTGATCAGGTAGTCGGCGGCGCCCAGGCGCAAGGCTTCCACCGCATCGCTCATCACGCCGGCTCCGGAAAGCACGATGATCGGCGTTTCCGAAGCGGTCTGGCGGATGCGGCGGATCAGTTCGAGGCCGTCGATCTGCGGCATGCGCAAATCGCAAATGACCAGGTCCGGCTGTTCGCTTTCGAAGATCTGCAGGCCCTGCAGACCGTTGAGGGCCTGCAACACCTTGAAGTTGCTGTCTTCCAAGTAGGCAGCGAGGCTTTCGCGCACCACCTCGTCGTCATCGATGATCAGCAGCGTGGCACTGACTTTATGCATGGGTCATCCAGGCAAACGGCGCCGGAAACAGTGGGTCCTAGGCGCTTATTGTAAGTGACAACAGCGCGGCTACGGGGTTCGACAAGGCGCAGACGGTACTCCCATCCGTTGAGCAGTTCAAGCCGTTGACCTTTGCCGGAAAATCCGCCTTTGTCCGTCCGATCCCGTCCGCACGGTATAAACTTTGACGATAATCGCCAGGATTGCCAGTCGCCCCCCCATCGCCCCGACCATGAGGATCAGCCCATGCAGCCCATCGAGCACAACTACAGCGAGAAGCGCGACTTCATCCGCATGAAGCTCGACACCCCGGTCACCATCCGCTGCGAAGGCCGCGAGTCGGTGGCCCTGTGCCGGGACCTGTCCGCCAGCGGGCTGCTGCTGGAAGCGCAAAGCGAGCTGGCTCCGGGCGACCACCTGCGGGTGAGCATCCCGTCCACCCACGAGACCCTCACCGGCCTGGAACTGGAAGCCCGCGTGGTGCGCTGCGAACGGCTCGGCCCGGGGCGGCATAGCCTGGGGCTGAGCATCGTCGCGATCCACTGAAACGACGAAAGGCGACCCAAGGGCCGCCTTTCCAGGTGTCGCACGAAGCGGGTCGACTTAGAAGTCGTCCTCCACCTCGCCGTCCTTGACCTTGAATTCGCGGTTCTGCAGGTAGGCGTTGCGGATGAAGATGTACTTGTCGCCGCTGATCAGTTTTTCCGACTTCAGCAGGTTGGCACGGGTGTCGACGGTGTTGATGCCGAACATCACGTTGCGCGCGCGTACGTCGTCCATGTAGTGGTAGGGACCGACATAGATGTCCGGGATCTTCGCCGGGGCATCGCGCAGCGTGCTCGGGCCGAGGAACGGCAGCATCACGTACGGGCCGCTGCCGACGCCCCAGTAGCCCAGGGTCTGGCCGAAGTCCTCGTCGTTGCGCTGCAGGCCCATCGGGGTCGCCACGTCGATCAAGCCGGCCAGACCGAAGGTGCTGTTGAACAGCAGGCGGCTGGTGTCCACGCCGGCATTGTGGAACTTGGCCTGCAACAGGTTGTTGGCCAGGTTCTTCACGTCGCCGAGGTTGTTGAAGAAGTTGTGCACGCCGTCCTGAACGAAGTTCGGGGTGACCTTCTGGTAACCCTGGGCCAGCGGTTTCAGCGCATAGGTGTCCAGGGTGTCGTTGAAGGTGAAGATGGGACGGTTGATGCTTTCCCAAGGGTCTTCTTCACTGGCCGCCAGGGACAGCGTGGGTGCCAATGCGAGGCTGGCGCAAGCCAGGATTCGGGCACTACGTTCGATCCAGTTCACGCCGCGGGCGCGCATTGCTGTATCTCCTTTGCATGACTAGTCTTGGCCGCCAGCGCGGCTTCAGCGTGCGCGCAGTATATAGGCTCGCATTGATTTTGAGACTAGAAGAGTTACGAGATGGCTGACAGACAATTGCTACACACGGCCCATATCCCGGTGCGCTGGGGCGACATGGACAGCTACGGGCACGTCAACAACACCCTTTATTTCCAGTACCTGGAAGAAGCCCGGGTGGCCTGGTTCGAAACCCTTGGCATCGACCTGGAAGGCGCTGCCGAGGGGCCGGTGGTGCTGCAAAGCCTGCACACCTACCTGAAGCCGGTGGTGCATCCGGCCACCGTGGTGGTGGAACTGTACGCCGGCAAGCTGGGCACCAGCAGCCTGGTACTGGAACATCGCCTGAGCACCCTGGAAGATCCGCAAGGCACCTATGGCGAAGGCCACTGCAAGCTGGTCTGGGTGCGCCACGCGGAAAACCGTTCGACGCCCGTGCCGGACAGCATACGCGCCGCGATCGCCTGACTCAGGCGCCCGGATAGGCCGCGTCGAGCACGATCTCCAGGGCGTCCGGGCGCCAGAACTCCTGGTCGAACTCGACCACCCTCTGCCCCTCCGCGTAACTCAGTCGCTCCAGGTACAGCGCCGGCGAACCCGGCGCCAGTTGCAGCGGCTCGGCCTGGGCCGCGTTCAGCGCGGTCGGGTGCATCGCCAGTTGGCAGCGCGTCGGCTGCAGGCCGAAACGCTCGCGCAGCAGGCTCATCAGCGAAGTATCGAGGTCGTGGTCCAGCAGGCCTGGGCACCACCCGGCATCCAGGGCGATCAGTTCGATCAGCACCGGACGCTCGTCCACCCAGCGGCGCCGTTGCAGGAAATACACCGGCGCGCTGTCCTCCAGCCCCATCCGCTTGGCCAGCCAGGCGCCGGCTGCTCGCCGCTCGGCGTGCAGCGTCTCGGTACGCGGCTGGCGTCCCTGGGCGCTGACGTATTCCATGAAGCCGGTGGTACGGGTCGGGTTGTAGCGAATCCGCGGCGGCGCGACGAACCAGCCGCGGCGGTTCTCGCGATAGACCAGGCCTTCGGTTTCCAGTTGCTGCAGGGCTTCGCGAAGGGTGATGCGGGTACACAGGAAGCGCTCGGCCAACTCCCGCTCGGAGGGAAGTTTCACCTGCAGCACGCCCTGGGCGATATCCGCGGCGAGCTGGTCGCGGATGCGCAGGTACTGACGAGATTGATCGACCGGCATGACGGCCTCGCTGATTCAGACCGGCCGATTATAACGGCAGCCCGTCGGCCTATCGCCACTGCCACGAAAACGTCACGGCAGCGTCACAAAACCCCTCTAGGCTGGCCTAGACCATTTGCCAGACGCCTTTCGCATGCCCAGCTCCGACCAACTCCCGCGCTTCACCGCCCTGCTCTTCGGACTCTCCGGCGGCCTGGTGGATTTCGGCGCCCGGACCCTGTCCCTGGCGCTGCTGCGCAGCCATCCGCATAGCCCTGCCGAACACCTCCGCGACGCCAGTCTGCTGCCCTTCGCCGAGGCACAAAGCTTCCTGTTGCGGCGCAAGCCGAACAAGAGCGAGCGCCAGCGCCTGGAGCAAGCCCTCGACGAAGCCGCCGGGGAACAGGCCGAAGCCATCGCCGGTGCCGTGGCCCTGTTGAAGAGCCTGGACGAACAACGGATTCCCTACGCCTGGCAGGACGAGCTACCGGAATCGGTCTGCCAGCGCCTTGCCGCGCCGCTCGGCCGAGCGGACGCCCTGATCCCCCTCGCCGGCGCGCGCCCCTGGCCGGCCCCCGATGGCTGCTGGCAGGCCCTCGCCCGGCTGGGCATCGAGCGCCTCGACGGCTGCGTGCTGGTCAGCGCCCAACCGCGTCAACTCCAGGCCGGACTCAATGCCGGGCTATGGACCATCGGCCTGGCCGCCAGCGGGCCGTCGTGCGGCCTCTCGCCAGCCGACTGGGACGCTCTCGGACATACCGAGCGCGACCGCTTGCGTGCCGACGCCACCCTGGAACTGTACCGCCTGGGCGTGCATTCCGTGATCGATCACCTGGGCGAGCTGCAACCCTGCCTGCACGACCTCGCCGTCCGCCGCCTGAAAGGAGAAAAACCATGAGCCGCGCCCGTCACCGCTTTCTCGACGAACTGGCCGAACGCTTCGCCAGCCATGGCGCCGAGCCCTATGGCGAGGCAGTCAGCCAGGCCGAGCACGCGCTGCAGTGTGCGACCCTGGCCGAGCGCGCCGGCTGCTCGGACAGCCTTGTAGTCGCCGCCCTGCTGCACGATATCGGCCACCTCTATGAAGACCCGGCGCAGATCGACGAGGAGGACCTGCGCCACGAGGAATTCGGCGCACGCCTGCTACGCGAGCTGTTCCCCGAGTCGGTCTGGCAGCCGGTGCGCCTGCACGTATCGGCCAAGCGCTTCCTCTGCGCGGTGGACCCGAGCTACCACGCCAGCCTGTCGCCGGCCTCCCGGCACAGCCTGGTGCTGCAAGGCGGGCCGTTCGACGAGCGTGCCGCCGCGGCCTATATCAAGGCGCCCTATGCCCAGGACGGCCTGACCCTGCGCCGCCTCGACGACCTGGCCAAGGACCCGGCCATGCGCACCCCCGAACTGACGCACTTCTTCCCGCTGCTGGAACGCCTGCTGCGGATTGATCCGGATCGCGCACATCTGCGCCCGACAGGTTAATCTGTTCGGCATGGACGGACCTTTCGGCGCCCGCCGGAGGTCCACCGAAGACTTGTACGTCGAGGGAAATACCATGCCGAAAGAGAGTCTGCTGCGCGAACTGTCCGCCCTGCGCGAGCAACTGGAGCAACAACCGCCGCTGAACGAAGAGCAGCGCGCCGAACTGGAACTCCTGATCAGGGACATCGAACTGAAACTGGCCAACGAGGACGCCCTCAACGAAGGCAGCCTGGTCGATGGGGTCAACCTCGCCGTCGAGCGCTTCGAGGTCAGCCACCCGACCCTCGCCGGCACGCTCCGCTCCATCGTGCAGAGCCTGGCCAACATGGGTATCTGAACGACTTGCCGAAATGAAAAGCCCCGGCATGGCCGGGGCTTTTTCGTATCCGCGTGTTGCGAGGCGTTACTGGCGCACCAGGCGTCGGTTGTCCGGTGCGACCTCCGCCAGGCTGCGGTAGGGATTGATATCCAGGCCGCCACGGCGTACGTAGCGCGCGTAGACGCTGAGCGCCTGCGGCTGCAACAGGCGCTGCAGGTCGAGGAAGATGCGTTCGACGCACTGTTCGTGGAAGTCCTGGTGCTGGCGGAAGGAAACCAGGTAGGCCAGCAGGCTGGCCGGGTCCAGCGCCGGGCCCCGGTAGTCGACCACCAGGGTGCCCCAGTCGGGCTGGCCGGTGACCGGGCAGTTGGACTTGAGCAGGTGGCTGTAGAGCTGCTCCTCGACGATCCGCCCGGCGTCGCAGCGCAGCAGTTCCGGGCGCGGCTGCTCGTAGCCGTCGACGGCGATGTCCAGCTCGTCGATGCAGCGCCCCGGCAGACGCCCGATGCCCTCCTCGGCAACCTCGTCGAGGCTGCGCAGGCGCACGCCCACGGGCGCCCCGGCAGCGGCCGAGAGGTCTTTCTGCAATACCGCGCGAAGCGCCTCGCGACTATCGAAGGCGGACTGGTTGAGGGAATTGAGGTAAAGCTTGAACGACTTCGACT
This sequence comes from Pseudomonas sp. HMSC067G02, assembly GCF_001813485.1. Lineage (NCBI taxonomy): Bacteria > Pseudomonadati > Pseudomonadota > Gammaproteobacteria > Pseudomonadales > Pseudomonadaceae > Pseudomonas > Pseudomonas sp. HMSC067G02. Next base: position 114,147 of record NZ_KV812720.1, on the reverse strand, counting down.
CGATGATGTTCGGCGAGTCCGCCGGGATCGAGAACTCGCCGATCGCCACCACCGGCTTGCCGGCCGGGGTCAGCCAGGACAGCTCGTAGCAGTTCCAGATATCCACGCCGCGATAAGGCAGGGTCTCGGCGCTCAGGCCAAGCTCGGCCCATTTCGCCGTGCGTGAAATGGGAAACAGCAGCGACGGCGTGTAGCTGGAGACGTATTCGCTGGTCTTGCCCAGCGGCGAATGTTCGGCGGGATGCTGCATGAGGGAAACCTGCTGGATGAATCGCGCAGGGCCCTTCCCCGCGCGCCGCGCCGCACTGGCGGGCGGCGGCAAGTGTATACGGATCGGCCGGCATCTTCACGCCGGCCGTCCGCCGGCTCAGGGCTGCACGGTCAGTTGACCGACCATCCCGGCCTGGTAGTGGCCGGGGATGTTGCAGGCGAACTCCAGCCGGGTGGCTTTGGCGAAGGTCCAGGTCAGCTCGGCGCTTTTGCCCGGCTCGACCAGCACGCTGTTGGGGTCGTCGTGCTTCATCATCCGGCCATGGTCCATGCCGGCCATGCCGTGGCCCATCTGACTATGGTCCATCGACGCCATGCCGGTCGGGGTGAGCATCCCGGACTGCTGCATCTCCAGCATCTCCTTCTGGTGCTCGGCATGCATCGCCGCGTCTCCCAGGTTGAACTCGTGCAACAGCTTGCCTTCGTTCTTCAGCACGAAGCGGACCGTCTCGCCGGCCTTGACCTCGATCGCCCGCGGCTTGAAGTACATGTCGCCGAGCACCACCTCGATGCTGCGGCTGGCCTGCGCGGCCTGGGCCAGCTTGCCGAAGGCCTGGCCGTGGGCCGGCGAAGCCTGGGCGCTGGCACCGAAAAGCACGCCGAGGACGATCAGGGAAGCGGGAAGCAGGCGGCGCGGAAACATACGGGGAATCTCCATCGGGTTGATGTCGCCTATCCTGTGTCGCTGCGCCTGCCGGCTGGCTGTCGGGAGCATTACATCTTTGTCAGCTTGCCGCCGTTGCGGACCGCGAAGGCTAAGATCGCCCAGCGCCACCGACGGGCATAAAAAACCCGCCGACCGGAAACCAGGGAACCGGTGGCGGGTGAAGACGGGATCGGAGCCCTCCGTCATCCCGTGTGGAGCCGGGGGTGGAAGAACTGGCGATCAGCAGTTTTCCTTGTCCTTCTTCGTCGCTTCGGCCTGCTTCGCGAGTTTTTCCTGGTGCGCGGCACGAGCCTTGGCGGCCTGGGCCTGCATGCGCTCGAAGACGATGTCGCCGCCGCTGTCGGCCATGGCCGGAACGGTCGGGGCGAGGACCAGCAGGAAAGCGAGGGTGGAGGCAGTGAAGGTACGCATGGGAAGTCTCCTCGAATGAGTTCCCCTGTAGTCTGCGCGGGGGCCACTGTCGCCCCCGTTACCCACTGATTACGATGCTGTCAGAAACAGGTCGGCATGGCCGGCAAATGTAACGAGGGATGAACATGAAACTGCTGATCGTCGAAGACGAACCGCGCATCGGCCAGTACCTGCGCCAGGGGCTCGCCGAGGCAGGCTTCGCCGTCGACCTGAGCGACGATGGCAACGAGGGCGAGCAACTGGCCCTGGGCGGCGACTACGACCTGCTGATCCTCGACGTCATGCTGCCCGGCCGTGACGGCTGGCAGATCCTGCGCAGCGTGCGCGACGCCGGGATGACCGTACCGGTGCTGTTCCTGACCGCCCGCGATGCCGTCGAGGACCGCGTGCGCGGCCTCGAACAAGGCGCCGACGATTACCTGGTGAAACCGTTCGCCTTCGTCGAACTGCTCGCCCGGGTGCGCACCCTGCTGCGCCGGGGCAGCCAGCAGTTGCAGGAGACCACCCTGCAACTGGCCGACCTCGAACTCGATTTGCTGCGCCGCCGGGTGCAACGCCAGGGCAAGCGGATCGACCTCACCGCCAAGGAGTTCGCCCTGCTCGAACTGCTGCTGCGGCGTAGCGGCGAGGTGCTGCCCAAGTCGCTGATCGCCTCGCAGGTCTGGGACATGAACTTCGACAGCGATACCAACGTCATCGAGGTGGCCATCCGCCGCCTGCGCGCCAAGGTCGACGACGACTACCCGCAGCGCCTGATCCATACCGTGCGCGGCATGGGCTACGTTCTCGAAGAGCGCGACGAATGAGCGGCGGTTTCGGCTCGCGGATGTCCCTCGGCGTCCGCCTGAGCCTGCTGTTCGCCGCCTGCACGGCGGCGGTCTCGCTGATCGCCGGGTTGATCTTCAGCAGGGCCATCGACGAGCATTTCGTCGAACTCGACCACCTGGCGATGTCCGCCAAGCTCGCGGTGTTTCGCGACGAACTGCGCGGCCTCGGCTCGGAACAGCAGATGCGCCGCCGCGAAGCGGAACTGCTGCGCGAACTGGCACGCCACCCCGACCTCGGCCTGCGCCTGAACGGCCCGGATGGCAACCTCTGGTTCGAGCGCCTGCCGCAGCCTGCGCATCCCGGCCTGCCCGCCAACCGCGAACTCGGCGCCCCGCTGGAGCCCGGCAACGACGCTTCGCCGCGACTTACCGTGATCCTCGACATCAGTCATCACCAGCACTTCCTGCAACGCATGCGCCAGTTGATCTGGCTGACCATGAGCCTGTCGGCGCTGGCCACGGCGCTGCTCGGCGCCTGGGCCACCGGCGCCAGCCTGGCGCCGCTGCGACGGATGCGCGAAGTCGCCGCGCGGGTTTCCGCCAACTCCCTCACCACCCGCCTCGACGCCAGCCGGATGCCAGAGGAGCTGCGCGGACTGGCCGGCGAGCTGAACGCCATGCTGGCGCGCCTGGAAGAAGCCTTCCAGCGCCTCTCGGCGTTCTCCGCCGACATCGCCCACGAGTTGCGCACCCCGCTCACCAGTCTGCTGACCCAGACCCAGGTGGTATTGTCCCGCCCACGCTCGCTGGAGGATTATCGCGAGGCCCTGCACGGCAACCTCGAGGAGCTGGAACGGCTCACCGCGATGGTCAACGACATGCTGTTGCTGGCCAAGGCCGACCACGGCCTGCTGGCGCCCAGCCGCCAGGCCCTGGACCTGGGCGCGGAAGTCGACTCGCTGCTGGAGTTCTACCAGCCGCTGGCGGAAGACCGCGACATCCGCCTGCTGCGCGAAGGCAGCCTGAGCCTGCCCGGCGACCGCGGCATGCTGCGGCGGGTGCTGGCCAACCTGCTGGACAACGCCCTGCGCTTCACCGCCGATGGCGGCGAGATACGTATCCGTCTCGGCGACCGACGCCTGAGCGTGGAGAACCAGGGTCCGGCGATTCCTCCCGAGCGCTTGCCGCGCCTGTTCGACCGGTTCTATCGTGCCGATCCGGCGCGCCGCGAAGGCCAGGGCGAACACGCCGGGCTCGGCCTGGCGATCTGCCGCTCCATCGTCCAGGCCCACGGCGGCGAGATCCGCTGCGAGTCTGCCGACGGCTGGACCCGTTTCGTCATCGATTTCGCTCGCCCGCGCCGATGAAACGCGAAGCCCCCATGACGGGGGCTTCTGTTTCATGCCTTCGAGCGTTTCATTGGCGCATGCCGCGCCCGCTCACCAGCAGCCTTACGCAGCCGAGATAGAGCACCGCGGTGGCCAGCAGCATGAAGCCGATGGCCACGCCGATGCGAATGTCGGAGACGCCGAGGATGCCGTAGCGGAAGGCGTTGACCATGTGCAGGATCGGGTTGGCCAGCGACACGGTCTGCCAGAACGGCGGCAGCAGGTTGATCGAGTAGAACACCCCGCCCAGGTAGGTCAGCGGCGTCAGCACGAAGGTCGGGATGATCGAGATGTCGTCGAAGTTGCGCGCGAACACCGCGTTGATGAAACCGCCCAGGGAGAAAATGGTCGCGGTAAGCACCACCACCAGTACCGTGATGCCCAGGTGGTGCACCTGCAGCTTGGTGAAGAACAGCGACAGCAGGGTCACGATCACCCCCACCGCCAGGCCGCGCAGCACGCCGCCGATGGTGTAGCCGAGGAGGATGGTGTGCGGCGACACCGGCGACACCAGCAGTTCCTCCACCGAGCGCTGGAACTTGCTGCCGAAGAAGCTCGACACCACGTTGCCGTAGGCGTTGGTGATCACCGACATCATGATCAGGCCGGGCACGATGTATTCCATGTAGGTGAAGCCGCCCATGTCGCCGATCTGCCGGCCGATCAAATTGCCGAAGATCACGAAGTACAGGACCATGGTGATCGCCGGCGGCAGCAGGGTCTGCGGCCAGATCCGGGTGAAGCGGCGCACCTCGCGGTAGACGATGGTGTTCAGGGCGACCAGGTTGGCGCTCAGCTCGCTGCTCATCGGGCGATCCTCGTCAGGTTCTTCTCCACCAGCGACACGAACAGCTCCTCCAGGCGATTGGTCTTGTTGCGCAGGCTCAGTACCTCGATGCCTTGTGCGCCCAACTGGGCGAACAGATCGTTGATGCCCTGGCTTTTCTCCACCTGCACTTCGAGGGTGTGATCGTCCACCAGCCGCGTCGGGTAGCCGTCGAGAGTCGGCGGCAGGGCCTGGACGTTCTTCAGGTCGAGCAGGAAGGTTTCCGAATGCAGGGTCATCAGCAGGTCGCGCATGCTGGTGTTCTGCACGATCTCGCCGTGGTCGATGATGGCGATGTTGCGGCAGAGCTGCTCCGCCTCTTCCAGGTAGTGGGTGGTGAGGATGATGCTGATGCCTTCCTGGTTGAGTTCGGTGAGGAAGCTCCACATCGAACGGCGCAGCTCGATGTCGACCCCGGCGGTGGGCTCGTCGAGGATCAGCAGGCGCGGCTGGTGGACCAGTGCGCGGGCGATCATCAGGCGCCGCTTCATGCCGCCGGAGAGCATCCGCGAGGCTTCGTTGCGCTTGTCCCACAGGCCCAGTTGGGTCAGGTAGCGCTCGGCGCGCTCCTTGGCGATCTTCGCCGGGATGCCGTAGTAGCCGGCCTGGGTCACGACGATGTCGAAGACCTTCTCGAACTGGTTGAAGTTGAACTCCTGCGGCACCACGCCAAGGCAACGCTTGAGGCCGGCCGGGTCCTTGTCGAGGTCGTGGCCGAACACCGAGACCGAACCGCTGGTCTTGTTCACCAGGGTCGAGAGAATCCCGATGGTGGTGGACTTGCCCGCGCCGTTGGGGCCGAGCAAGGCGAAGAAATCACCTTCGGCGACGTCCAGGTCGATGCCCTTGAGGGCCTGGAAACCGTTGCCGTAGGTTTTCGTCAATTGACGGATGGACAGGGCGGAACTCATTAGGCTTCCCGTGTCGGAAGGTGAAGAGGAAGAGCTAGATAAGGCTACGGGTAACAAAATGCAACAGTAGCCGGCTCAGGTCAGTTCGGTCATTACCGCGGTGCGGAACGCCGGGCGCTCGCGCAAGCGCAGGTACCAGGCCTCGAGGTGGGGCAGCGGCGGGCGCTCGATGGGCATCTCGAACCAGGCGTAGATGAAACAGCCCAGGGGAATGTCACCCATGCCGAAGCGTTCGCCGGACAGCCAGGGTTGGCCGGCCAGGGTCTGGTCCGGCACCCGCAGCAACTCGCCGCAGGCCTGCAGCGCCTTTGCGATCAGGGCCTCGTCGCGTTGCTCCGGCGGCGTACGCAGCGTTCCCCAGAACAGGTCGCGGAACGGCCCGGCGAGAGTCGAGGTGGTCCAGTCCATCCACTTGTCGGCGTCGGCGCGGCGCACCGGGTCCTGCGGATAGAGGTCGCCCGGCGCATAGCGGGCGGCCAGGTAGCGGACGATGGCGTTGGACTCCCAGAGGACGAAGCCGTCGTCCTCGATCACCGGCACCCGACCGTTCGGGTTCATCGCGCGGAACGCCGGCTCATCCACCAGGCCGAACGCCCCGCCGGCATCCACCGTCCGGTACTCCAGGCCAGCCTCCTCGGCGCACCACAGCGCCTTGCGCACATTGCTCGAGTTCTTCCGGCCCCAGATGGTCAACATACTCTGCGTTCCCTCTTCGGTTGATGCGGCGGATGGGTCGCCGGAGCGCCCGGACGACATGCCGCACCCTACCGAGGATGGACCGAAGAAGGAAGACGCGCCGGCTGATGGTGACTATCGACGCCCTTCATCTTGTCCGGCCTCGGCCTGGAAATCGCCGCCCAGGGCCAGCGGGCGGCCGGAGAACAGGTGCGGATAGTGCTGCTGCAGGTGAGAGAAGAACAGTTCCTCCGGCAGGTCGGCGAACTGGCCGTGATCGGCCAGGTATTCCATGTAGCGCTCGCCCTGGCGGTTGAACGGATGGAAGACGCTGTCGGCGACGCCGTCGAACTCCAGCGGAGCGACGTCGAAGGCGCGGCACAAGGCACGGTTGAACGCCGGGGTGGCCTTCACCCAGCGGCCCTCGAGGTACAGCTCGGTATAGCCGTGCATGGCGAACACCTCGCTGCGCAGCGCTTCCAGCAGGCGCGGCGTGGCCAGGTGGTTGCGCACGTCGGCCAGGCCGATCCGCGCCGGAATCCGGCAATGCCGGGCGCAGGCGGCGAGCAGGATGGCCTTGGGCACGCAATAGGACTCGCCCTGCTGCAGCGCGTGGCTGGCCTTCAGGGTCTGCGGATCGCGGCTGAACACGTAGGGGTTGTAGCGCACCCCGTCGCGTACCGCGTAGTACAGCGCGACCGCCTGGTCACGCGGTTTCGCCGAATTCCCCCGGGATTTTTCCGCGAACTCCACCACCACGGGGTGGTCACTATCCACGAAGCGGCCGGATTGTAGGTAGGACTGCATGGCGGGCTCCCGGCGGGCAATTTGTCCCAGTCTAAACGGGAAGTTTTCGCCTATAACGTGACAAACCGGCCAAGCTGACCGGCCCTGCCGCCAAACGGCGGCAAACGGGCTAAGCTCGAGACGCCGCCTGGCGTCTTCATGGAGGATTCCGCATGTTGTTGCTCTGGTTAGTCGTACTGGTACTCGGTGTCGCTTACCTCGCCCATCGGCGTACCCCACCCGCTCCCGCGCTCGGCATCAGCGCCGCCTACCTGATCCTGATGGGCGTGTTCAGCCACGCGCCCGGCTGGCTGCTGCTGGTCTTCTGGCTGCTCTGGCTGGCGGTGGCGCTTCCCCTCGCCCTGCCCGACCTGCGCCGGCGCGTGCTCAGCGGTCCGCTGTTCGCCTGGTTCCAGAAAGTCCTGCCGCCGATGTCCGACACCGAGCGCGAGGCCATCGAGGCGGGCACCGTGTGGTGGGATGGCGAATTGTTCAGCGGCCGCCCGGACTGGCAGAAACTGCTCGACTACCCCAAGGCGCAACTCACCGAAGAAGAGCAGGCCTTCGTCGACGGCCCGACCGAAGAACTCTGCGCCATGGTCAGCGACTGGGACATCGGCCAGCGCATGGACCTGCCGGAAGAAGCCTGGGCCTTCATCAAGCAGCACGGCTTCTTCGGCCTGATCATTCCCAAGGAGTACGGCGGCAAGGGCTTCTCCGCCTTCGCCCACTCGCAGGTAGTGATGAAGCTCGCCACCCGTAGCGGCGACCTGGCCTCGACGGTGATGGTGCCGAACTCCCTCGGCCCGGCCGAGCTGCTGCTCCACTACGGCACCGACGAGCAGCGCCAGCGCTACCTGCCGAGCCTGGCCAAGGGCGACGACATCCCCTGCTTCGCCCTCACCGGCCCCTACGCGGGCTCCGATGCCGGCGGCATGACCGACGTCGGCATCGTCTGCAAGGGCGAATGGGAAGGTCGCGAGGTGCTCGGCCTGCGCCTGACCTGGGAAAAGCGCTACATCACCCTCGGCCCGGTGGCCACCCTCCTCGGCCTGGCCTTCAAGTGCCACGACCCGGACCATTTGCTGGGCGACGAGGAGGACCTGGGCATCACCCTGGCGCTGATTCCCACCGACACCCCCGGGGTCGAGATCGGCCGCCGCCACGTGCCGCTGGGCGCCGCCTTCATGAACGGTCCGAACTCCGGCAAGGACGTGTTCGTGCCGCTGGAGTACATCATCGGCGGGCAGGAAATGATCGGCAAAGGCTGGATGATGCTAATGAACTGCCTGTCGGTCGGACGCTCCATCTCGCTGCCGGCGGTGGGCACCAGCGCTGGCAAGGCCAGCAGCTACGTCAGCGGTCGCTACGCTCAGGTCCGCGAGCAGTTCAACGTGCCGATCGCCGCCTTCGAAGGCATCCAGGAGGCGCTCGCCCGCATCGGCGGCAACGCCTGGCTAATGGACAGCGCGCGAATCCTCACCGCCAACGCGGTGGACCTCGGCGAGAAGCCCTCGGTGCTTTCGGCGATCCTCAAGTACCACCTCACCGAGCGCGGCCGCGAGTGCATCGCCCATGCCATGGACATCCATGGCGGCAAGGGCATCATCATGGGCCCGAACAACTACCTGGGTCGTTCCTGGCAGGGCGCGCCGATCTTCATCACGGTGGAAGGCGCGAACATCCTCTCGCGCAACCTGATGATCTTCGGCCAGGGCGCGATCCGTTGCCATCCGTACGTACTCAAGGAAATGGAACTGGCCCAGCGCGAGGACAAGGACCAGGCCGCCCGCGAGTTCGACGCGCTGCTGGTGAAGCACATCGGCTTCGCCGTCGGCAACGCCGCCAGCAGCTTCCTCCTCAGTCTCAGCTGCGGCCACCTCGGCAACGCGCCCGGCGACCGCATCAGCCGTCCCTACTTCCGCGCGCTGAACCGCCTGGCGGCGTCCTTCGCCCTGCTCGCCGACTTCAGCATGATGCTGCTGGGCGGCGAACTGAAGCGCAAGGAACGCCTCTCCGCGCGTCTCGGCGATGTCCTCAGCTATCTCTACCTGGGCTCGGCGGCGCTCAAGCGCTACCACGACCTGGGCAACCCGGACTACCTGCATCCGCTGCTGCGCTGGGCCATGGAGGAAAACCTCGGCAAGGCCGAGGCGGCGTTGGAGGACCTGCTGAACAACTTCCCCAGCCGCTTCTTCGGCTGCGCGCTGAAGGTCCTGGTACTGCCGTTCGGCCGCCGGCACAAAGGGCCGGGCGACGAACTGGACGCCGAGATCGCGGAAATCCTCGGCCGTCCGGACGACGACCCGGCGTTGCAGGCGATCCTCGCTGGCGCGTTCCTGCCGAAGGACCCGCAGGACCCGGTCGGTGCCCTCGCCCACGCCTTCGACGCGGTACGCGAAAGCGCCGCGCTGGAGAAAACCCTGCACAAGGCGATCAAGGAAGGCAGGGTCCAGCCGCAAGCGGGGCAGAACCCGATCGATGCCGGCGCCGCCGCCGGCGTGCTGAGCGCCGAGCAGGCGCAAGCCCTGCACCAGGCCGAAGCGGCACGGCGCAAGGTGATCGACGTCGACGACTTCGCCAAGGAGGAACTGCAACTGGCCGACGGCAGGATCCGCTGACACTCCGCGGCAAAGCGACGGTCGCAACCGACAAAGGCGCCTTCCGGCGCCTTTGTCGTCTTCACCCACCCAAACCCGGGCGATTGGCTAGAATCGACGGGCACATCCCTGACGTACGGGAGGCCATCATGCTCAAGCTATTTGCCACCGGCCTGGCAGCCTCGTTTCTCCTCCTGCCCCCGGCGCAGGCTGCACCGCCTGCGCCCTATGGCGTGCAGCCGCACCAGCAGGCGGTGCAGCGCGCTGGCGAACAGCGCCAACGCCAGCTCCAGGAACAGCGCCAGCGCTTCGACGAACAACGCCTGCAACTGCAGCAGGATCAACTGCAACGCCAGCAGCAGAACCTGCAGCGGCAACGGCAGCAGCGACAGATGCAGGACAACCTGATCCGCCAGCAGCAACTGGACCAGCAGCGCTGGCGCCTGGAGCAGGACCAGCGGCGCCTCGACAGCGAACGCCGGCAACTGGAAAACCGCCGGCGCCAGAGCCAGTCCCCGGCGATCCGCTGAAACTGGCCGGCGCCGCGAAACCCTTTATACTGCCCAGCTTTTTTCCAGAGGACCCGTCATGGCCAACTCCTACCTCGAGCACCACCTCGCCCTGCTCCAGCACCTGCGCAACATCCTCGGCGCCCTGGGCGAGGCCGAGCAGGTGCCGGAAGAAAACCACGGGCTGTTCCTCGAGCGTTTCGACGAACTGATGGACGAACTGCCGCGCGACCCGGAAGGCGCCCAATACCTCGGCCAGGACCTGATCTCCCAGGTCTTCCACCGCTATCCGCAGATCGCCCACCTGGTACCGCGCGACCTGCTGTGGTTCTTCGGCGGCGATTGCCTGCACTTCATGCCGGACGAAGAGATCGACCTGTTCCAGCGCCTCGACGAGCGCCGCTACGAAGCCGAAGAGCGCGGCGAAACGTTCGACTGGAACCGCGAAAAGCAGTTGCTCGCGCTGCCCGAGGACAGCCCGCGGCACTGAGCCCGCCACGGCCACCGGCCGTCCCGCCCCGACCGCCATCCGTGCGCTCGGGGCCGCCTCCCGCCAGCCCAAACCTCGCTACCCTTTCCGAATAAAAAACGGACCGCCCGCCCGATTGCCGGAGCGCGCCGAGTCCGTACCTAGCAGTTCTGCCGGGTAGCCGGAGCTTCACACCCCTTCGCCGCACACGTCCCCACTGATTGCTCTGCAGCGAGCATGTCGTACCTCGCCGGAGCTGCCGATCAATCTGGCGAAGGCGCAGGCATGCACTCGAACGAGTCAACGGAAGACCGCTGTTCACGCCACTACACCCTGCTGCAACGGTGCCCGCTGCTGCACGGGCTGCCCGATCTGCTGCGGCACGTGGCGACCCATGCGTCGGAGCGCCGGTTGCGCGACAAGGACGTCCTGTTCCTCAAGCACGACCCTGAAGACTTCATCGGCCTGGTCCTCGGCGGACACCTCTATACCGTGCTCTACGGGCCGGACGGGCGGGAGCTGATCGTCAATGATATCCGTCCTGGCGAAGTGATCGGGGAAACCGCGCTGATCCAGCCGAACCGCCGCGAGACCTCTGCCTACGCCTCCGGCGCGGCGTCGGTGCTGATCCTCCACCGACGTCACTTCGCCCCGTTGATCGCCGACACGGAATTCCTCAACCGCGCGCTGGCCCTCCTCTGTTCGCGCCTGCGCGAAGCCTCCGGTTTCGTCGAGAGGGTCTGCCTGCATCGCCTGGAGTCGCGCCTGGCGCGCCATCTCCTGGCCAGCCTGGCGAGCGAACAACCCGAGGGAGCCTGCGCGACGCTACCGACCAACCAGAGCATCCTAGCAGCGATGCTCAACGCCAGCCGGCCGAAGCTCAACGCGCAACTGCAAATATGGAAACGCGAAGGGCTGATCAGCTGCCGCAACGACCGGATCCTGATCAACGACCTCGGTCGCCTGCGACGCAAGGCCGAACTACCAGCCGCGCCCCTGTCACCCAGGTAACAGCCTCGCCCACCGCCCGCCTCACAGACTGCTCGCCGACACGAGCAACCAGGGAGGTAGCGGTTATGGATCGTCCGAATCAGCCAGGCGGCAACGAAACCGGTTCCGATCGCCTGTTCGAGGAAAGCTGGCGTGCCGCGCAGGCTGGCCTGCGCAAACGCGCACAACGCCTTGCGCGCGGCAACAGCCATCGGGCCGAAGAATGGCTGTCGAGCACCGCGGTCAAGGCGCTGCTGTTCCTGCGCCAGTCACCGGAGCGGGTACGCGACCCCCAGGGCTTCCTGTTCCTGGTCCTGGAACACGTCTACCTGGACAGCGCGCGCCACCAGATCCGCGAGGACCGCCTCATCGACCGCGGCATCGACCTGCACGATGGCCAGTTGGAGCGCTTCGCCGCCGTCGGCTCGCCGCTGGAACGCCTGGAGCAGCTGGAACGTCTCGACCAGGTGGACAAGGCCCTGGCCTCGCTGTCGCGCCAACAGCAGCAGCTCTTCGAACTGCGCTTCATCGAGGAACTGCCCTATGCCGACATCGCCAGCCAGCTCGGCATAGCCCCGCCGCTGGTGCGCAAGCGCGTGCAGTTGCTGCGCTCGCGGCTGAGCGCCGACTTTTTCGCCGGCGACGTTTCACAAGACAGACGCAGCCGCGTTCATTCCTGACAAGCGAGTCGAGGCCCGTGCGACCGGCCCCCTGCCCGACGAGCACCTGCCCATTCAAGGAGAGTCCCATGGCTGACCCCACGGCTGTGAATGCCCAGATCACCGATGCCGTCACCCAGACCAACGTCAAGGTGGTCGCCGAAGCCCCGGCCCAGGCCATCGCCGCGCTCTACCAGATCGCCAGCCATTCCGCCGGCCTGTCCCTGCAGAACGCAGTCTACAGCCAGCAGGCCCTGAACCAGATCTCCACCGCGGTGGTTTCCAAGGCGGTGTCGATGATCATGGCGATAGAAGACAAGAAAGGTATCTGACCCGCCCCTTGATCCCAGGAGTGCCCAGACATGTTCGGCTTCGGCAAGAAATCCGCGCCCGCGCCCGCGCCATCCGGCGACAGCGAGCAAGCCGCCGCCCCCGGCGAGGCCGGCCGGCAGACGCCAGCCAGCGGCGGCAGGGCGTCCGCCAACGGCGACGTGAAGCTACCGTCGCGCCCTTCGCCGCTGGCCGGCATGAGCGAGCGCCTGCTCAAGCAGACCGAGGCGCCGCCGCCGGACACCAGCGCCCTGAACAGTCAAGTCGTGCAGGCGGTGCAGATGAGCAACAGCGAAACCGCCGGCTATGCGCCGTCGCAGATCGCCATCGCGCCGAACATGATGATCAGCCAGGCCTCCGGGCTGGTGGCGCAATCCGCCGCCAGCTACTTCGACGGAGTCAGCAAGATCGCCCTGGCCAGCCAGGCGATCCTGCTCCGGCAGATGACCCAGAACATCGCCGAAAACAAGCTGGCCCAGGCTGCCGAGGACGCGCTCGGCGCCCTTGCCACCGACCTGCTGATGGGCGCTGCCGCCGCGGTAGCCGCGGCGGCCGGGGCGATCGAGGCGGAATCGGCCAGCTTCGCCATCGACAAGATCGACCAGAGCATCGCCAAGTACAGCGAGACCCTCGCCAGTCGCGGCGGCAAGGACACCCAATCGTAGCCACCACCGGCGGGGCCGGCGGCGTCCGGCCCTGGCACAGGAGAGCCGTCATGGCCTATTTCAAGCTGGAAGAACCGGTCAGGTTCCATCGCTATCCCTTCGACTTCCATAGTCACTTCGCCGGCATCCTGCCGGTGGAAAGCAACAGCCGCTGGACGCGCGACCGCCGGGTCTTCCGCGTCGGCGAGCGGCAGGTGAGCCTGGAGAAAGGCCAGGAGCTTTCCCTGATCGGGCTGCTGATGAGTGCCCGCGGCGTCGCCCCGGACGTCGACGGCAAGGCGCTGGAGGAGGCTCGCCAGGCCGCGCACTATGAGCTGTTCGAACTGGCTCTGCAGCGGATGGTCAGGCGCAATCCGTTCGCCGCGACCGACCGTCAGGGCTACCTGCGCGGCGAATGCGCGGCGGAGAACATCTATCTCGCCTGCCTCATCCTGGCGCAACGTTTTGGCCGGAGCTCGCCGCCAGCGGCCATCGACCAGCCAGCGATCTACCTCGGCACCCTGGAACTGCTCGGTGCGAGCGCGGTTCGCGACAGCGAGACGGACCAGTTCGTCCGCTACTTCAACCGCAAGATCTGGAGCGGCAACAAGTACACGCCGTTCGACGACGCCTACTGGGCCCGCGGCGCCATCCGCGATCGCCATCCGGGCGAATTCGCCTGCCTGACGCTGGGGTTCCTCCTCCACGAAGGAATCAGCCATACCCAGACGGCGACGGGGGAAGACGAGGTGGCCGTCCTCGATTCCCTGTTCGAACAATTCAACGCCTCCGAGAAGACCGCCTACCGCCTGCTCGCCCACACCGCGCATGGCTATGCCAGCGAAGCCGCCTTCGATGCCGAGCTGCACAGGATCCTCCGTCATTTCGAAATACAGCAGGGGCAGCCACCGCAGGCCCGGCTGGTCGGCATCGACCTGCTCGGCATGGAGACCGCTACCGGCCTGTACCGACAGTTCTTCGACTTCCTCCTCGGACAGGCCGCGGTGTTTCGCCGCTACCTGGACGGCAAGCCGGAAACCCGCAAGGTGGTCCTGCACATCCATTGTGGAGAGGGGACCGGGGTGTCCGACGACAACCGGTCGCTGTGCGGTTACTTCCTGCGCAACGCCAACGCGCTGGACGATTTCTACGCAGCGCTCTCCGCCTATGCCTGGAAGTGCTATGGCAACACCATCCGCCAGGGCAAGGCGCGGCTACGCGAACGGGAGAACCTGCAGGACCGTGACAAGGCGCCCAGCGCCCTCGCCGGCCTTTTCGACGAACTGTTTTTCGGCAACAGCCTGACCGCCTCTGGCCTGCGGCTACGCCGCTTCGACATCACCAGCGGGACTACCCAGGCCCTGGTCGCCTACTACGCCCGCACCAACGTCGTGAACCTCTGCCAGGCGCTGGCCAGCCGCGACGCCGACGGCAACAGCTACTACCGCCGCCTGCTGGAGAGCGATCTGTTCAGCCTGCGCATCGGCCATGCCTACTACTACCGCAACTATCTGGCCAGCAAGTTCCCCGAGCTGTGCTTCGACACCAACCTGGGAAGCAATTTCATTACCGGCGCCTCCGGCCTCTTCGACTCGCTGCAGGAATACCGCCTGAACCGTGGCCTGCGCCATCTCGATGGATACGTCGGCACCGACCAGCTCAAGGAACTCAGTCTGGCCATCGCCTACCAGGGCGAACAGCGCCTGGACCCACAACAGATGCAGTACGTCCATGCCCTGGCGGAAAGCCAGAGCGGCTTCGACGAACTGGGCGAACACCTCCCGGGTACACCCGGCTGGGCGAAACCCGCGCTGGAACAGTTCTTCGCAAGTCAGTGCGCGCTCTACCGCTCCGAGGAGGATCGCTACTTCCAGTTCGAAGCCTACCGGCGCCTCTTCGCCCAGGTCCTCAACTGGCGCTCCTATCTGCTGGGCGCCGACGGCCAGGGTGTCGAGCACTCCAACGTACAGGACGAAGCGATCCGCATGGCGCTCTTGCTCAACTATGCCGCCGCGGACCGCCACGGCCGGGTTCCGGCCGCTTCGCTGGAGAATGCCCAACGCCTGCTGGTGCAACTGGGCAGCGCCTACTGGGAGGAAACCATCGGCGCCGTCGACTTGGCCGGCGCGCCCCATCGGGACCGAGAGCTGCAGCGCTTCGAAGGATTCGCCGCCCCCTCCTCGGTCGTGCGCATCTCCACCCGCAGCAGTTGAGGAGCGACCGATGAGCGCCTACGCACGCTACATCAGACGCCGCGCGCTCGCCGCCGCGGACCGCCCGGCGCAGCGTTCGCCGGACGCCAGCGAGGAGGCACGGGACCAACCGCACCCCAGCAGGCCGGCGAGCGGAAAGCGCCTGCTGGAAATATCGGACAGCGATGCGGCCAAGCTCTTGGCCGTGCTGAAACTGCTCGGATGAGCACCCACCCCAGGAGAAGCGTCATGAAGGAAGAACTCGAAACCCTCGTCACCCAGGTCAAGGCACTCCTCACCGAATGCCTGCAAGGCTGGCTCCAGGCCCTGTCCCAGGGAGACAGCGTGGACGACCCGGCCAGCCTTGGACAGTTGGCGGTGCAGTTAAGCACCGCCTACAGCACCCTGCAGGCCGCTGCCGCCGCCTACCCCGGCGATACCGGCGGCAGCGCGCAGGCCCCCTCGGCGGACGGCACGCAGCAGTACTGAAGCCTCGCCACGACACCCCGCGCACCGCGCGTCTATCGCAGAGGAGTCCGCGCATGTCGATCTCGGAAGAATTGGGAAGGAATCTGGTCCAGCTGGCGCAACGCTGGCTGAAACGCCCCCTCACCAGCGAAGAACACGAGCAGTTGAGACAGTTCCAGCTCGGCCTCGGCAACGACGCCAGCAGCGATCCGGCCGTGCACGCGCGACAGCAGGCCGAACAGGTGATCGAGAACGGCCGGCAGCGTTCCGAAGGCTCCATCCGCCAGATCCTGCAGAACGTCCAGCAGGCCTCGACCCAGGCCCTCCGCGCCCAGGACAGCGGCGAGCAGGCGATTCTCGAGGCGGTCAATGCCGCCGGCAGCCTGGCCGAACTGCGTCCCGGCCACCTGCAGAGCGGCCAGGCAAGCGCCAACCAGTTGGTGATGTCGCAGATTGCCGACCGCCTGGCCAACCTAGTGAAGAGCGAGGTACGCCTGTGCTTCGAGCAGAACTTCGGCTCGCTCAAGCAGCAACTGGAGAACGCTATCGCCATCTTCAACCAGAGCAACCACAACACGTCCGCACCGCCGCCGGACAAGCCCGACCCGCCCGCCGCATGAGACCGCACCGACAAGCGCCCCGCCTCGCGGGGCGCTTGCATTTTCGCCGCCCGCCAGGCCTGGCGCCGACGGATTCACAACTCCCTGGCTGGAGCGTTCATCAAGACAGCACGACATGAGCCGTGCCGTTCACTCACAGGGAGTCACATCATGAGTTTTCCGACCGCAGTCAACGACCAGATCACCGATGCCGTCACCCAGTCCAACGTCAAGGTCGTCGGTGAGGCGCCAGCCATGGCGCTGGGCACCATCTACCAGACCATGGCCCACTCCACCGGGATTCTCTTCGAGAACGCGGTGAGCGCCCAGCAACAGCAGAACGCCCTGGCCCTGGCCGCCTCCAACATGGGCGTGATGCAGATCTACAGCCTCGACACCGCCGCCGATGCCGGAGCCACCGAGAAAGTCGGCCAGTTGGGCGTGGCCGACAACCTCACCAGCCTGCTGACCGTACTGAAATCCTTCACCTGAGCCTGACCCGCCGGGTCCAAGCAATCGCCGTACATCCTTCGCAATGATTCAGGAGAATCACCATGAGCTTCCCAACCGCAGTAAACAACCAGATCACCGATGCCGTCACCCAGTCCAACGTCAAGGTGATCGGTGAAGCCCCGGCCATGGCGCTGGGCTCGATCTTCCAGACCATGGCCCACTCCACCGGCATCCTGTTCGAGAATTCGGTAGCTGCCCAGCAACAGCAGAACGCCCTGGCCCTGGCCGCTTCCAACATGGGCGTGATGCAGATCTACAGTCTGGATACCAGCGCCGCCGGCGGCGCCACCGAGAAGATCGGCCAGCTGGGCGTGGCCGACAACCTCACCAGCCTGCTGACGGTGCTCAAAGCGCTGCCCTGATCGCCGCCGTCGCTACACCAGAGAAGGCCACTCCACGAGTGGCCTTTTTCGTCTCGACGATCGAGCGAGCAGATGCGGCGGGACAGCGGCCTGCCGAGGGGAACATGGGGGGAATCGGGAAAAGCACCAGGGCGGTGCGGATCGCAGAAACGAAAAAAGGGCCCGAAGGCCCTTTTCTCTTCGACCCAGGCCGAAACCTGGATCATGTTTGGAGCGGGAAACGAGTCATGCACTAGAGCGCTAAGTCTCTGTTTCCCAATCACTTTCTCCACTGTGGTGATCAGCGAAGAACTCAATTATAGCCTTGTTTTTCGCCCTCGGCAACAAAGTTCATCCAACCACTTCCACCAGCGTCCAAGGATGATCCATCCACCCGTCGTTACGCCTGATGCGTCCAGCTGCTGAGCGGGTTCGCTATCGAACTCCAACTTGCGACGATCATGACTTGCGCTCGCTCCGCAGGCAGCGCGGGGTGGTGTCGCGTGGACTACCTGGCACCTGGACGGCTGTAGGACACAACCGCCGGCATCGGAACACCGCAAGTACTCATCTTTACATCGCTGCGGCTAACTTCGCCGGAGCGCAACGCGGCGCCAGTGTAGTGGCAGCCAGCCTCAACGAAGGCGTGCAGCAATCCGGTTCATCTGCTCGATCTCCGCGCGCTGGCCATCGGAAATCGCTTGGCATAGGTTGACGAGTTCCGGATCTGAGAGCTGCGCCTCGCGGCACATGAGGATCGCTCCCGAATGGTGCGGGACCATAGACGCGATGAACTGTCGATCGCCGATTCCGGTTTGAGCACGGGTAGCGGCAAAAGAACCGAGTGTGAGAACGGCAAACAAGCCGTACAGCACGAGATTGAGCCGCCGGTTTGGAAACATGCCGGGCATTGTCGCTAGCATGAAGATGCCCATTGGCGCCCACATAGTGACCGCCATGTAGAGCATGTTGAGATTGTTTCTGAAGTCCCTGGCGCCGTCGATCATGCTGAACATTACGAAGTACATGACGACGAGGCCCAACACCATGTTCACCCAGAACTTGGCGTATGGTCGGCCGTGCTTACCCATCTGACCGGATGTGTGATGTTGATGTTCATGGGAATGTTCAGCCATCTCCGTCTCCTATGTGCTGGGGCAACCTGGCAGGGTCACTGGTACTGCGGCAGATACTTTGTCGATATATCAGCATGTGGAGCGATGCATCACTAACCGCTGATTTCCAGTCCCCAACTGGACGTAGGGGCGTCGAACGCTTCAACTCGCTGGTCTTGAACCGTCTGGATATCAGACCATACCAAATCGGTCTTGATGGGCTTTGCGCCACCTATGACGCTGGTACCGTGAGCGCCAATATCGAGCTTGCGTCCTCATCGCTCGATGGGCCGGCAACTCATCGATTCTTGCATATCAAGCAAGACAAGGCCACCTGCGGCGGACGCCAATGGCCTCCTCCGCCTTCGCTTAGGGCATCGCCTCAAGCGTCCGTCGCAGGCCATAACGACACAACAGCCCTTGGGCAAGAAAGGAGCCGGTGATGTAGCGCACCCGAAAGGAGACGAAGACATGCACAAGGACATTTCAACATCAAAGGTGTTCTATCGTCCCATCGAGGCGGCCATCCGATGGGCTGGGTTGCTGCGGTATCTCCCGATGATCCTGGCCACGATCGCGTCACCGCGTGTCCTGCCTCGGTCGCTGAACTGCCCTCGATGGAATGAGTGCCGGCTGCACTCGGAACGTATCTATGACGGCATCCTCAACGGAGAGCTGCCCTACGGCAAGAACGGGATCACGCTCAATGATCCGAACCTGCTCAATTCTCTGGATCTGACTGTTCGCCATGTCGATCTAAAACGCTGGATGCGCACCCACTATCCCGAGCACCGGCCAGGATTTCTGTTCAGCCGTGGCGAACGCATGGCGCATCCTTTCATCACCATGGAAACAGGACAGGCGATCCTCGTGGAGCGGCTGGCCCTTCAGGCCGCGCTTGAACAAGCCCGACGTGAGATGCGAGAACTGCAGGAGCAGCACGACACGCTACTCAAGCAATCCTCGGTGCTGTTGGCATCCAAGCAATGCGAGATCAGCGAACGGGCGGAAACGACCTATCTCAACATCATTGGAGGGATGTTGACGCTGATGCTGAGCCAGTCGCCTTCAGGCGTGCCCTATTCCAGCTTCAAAACGCAGGAGGCCCTTGTCTCTGCATTGGTCGCCCACTACGGCGGCACCATGGGCATCACTGAGCGCACCTTAAACGGAAAGTTCGCCAACGCTAAGAGGTACGTTCGTAGCGCAAGCGCATGAGGTTATCCAGCTTGTATGTGCAATCGCGGAGATTGCATTTGCAATGTCTTTCCGCAGCCAGGTCTATTGAATAGAGGTCACGCCAACAAACGCCACCGAGCGTTCAGGAGTGACCGCCATGTCGCAGACCCCTGTACTCCCGCCGAACGAGCGCCGCATCCTGCGGCTCGATGAAGTCGAAGCGAAGTCCGGCTTCAAACGCGCCCACATCTACAACCTGATGAAGAAGCGCCAGTTCCCTCAGGCGCTGCGCCTGGGCGTGCGCGCTGTCGGCTGGGATTCGATCGAAATCGACCAGTGGATCGCCGAGCGCCTCAACCACCGGACCTGACCCGCTCTCCCGCGGACTTCCCATTCCCAGCCGGAGAGCGCCATGCAGGTCGTGTCCATCATTTCAACGAAGGGCGGCGTCGGCAAGACCACGACGGCCGCCAACCTGGGCGGGCTCGCCGCGGACGCGGGCCTGCGCGTGCTGCTGCTCGATCTCGACGTGCAGCCCACCTTGTCCTCCTACTACGAACTGACCCAGCGCGCGCCGGGCGGCATCTATGAGCTGTTGGCCTTCAACGAGCGCGACCTTGGCCAGCTCGTGTCCCGCACGATCATCGCGGGCCTGGACCTGGTGCTGTCCGACGACCACCGGGGCGAGCTGAACACGTTGTTGCTGCATGCGCCGGATGGCCGCCTGCGGTTGCGGCATCTGCTGCCAGCACTTGCTCCCCTCTACGACCTGGTGCTGATCGACACCCAGGGCGCGCGTTCCGTGCTGCTGGAGATGGCGGTGCTCGCCTCCGATCTCGCGCTGTCGCCCGTCACGCCGGAGATCCTCGCGGCACGCGAGCTGCGGCGCGGCACCATGCAGTTGCTCGAAGACATTGCGCCGTACCGGCACCTGGGCATCGAACCGCCGCCGCTGCACTTGCTCATCAACCGCGTCCACCCGGTGTCCGCCAACGCACGGCTGATCCAGCAGGCCTTGCGCGACCTGTTCCAGGACAGCGCCGGCATCCGCGTGCTCGCCACCGACGTGCCGGCCATAGAAGCGTATCCACGTGCCGCAACGCGCGGCCTGCCGGTGCATCGGGTCGAGCACCGCCAGCCGCCCGGCAGAGTCGCCCCTGCCGCGCTCGACACGATGCGCGCGCTCGCCAGCGAGTTGTTCCCGCAATGGCAGGACCGACTGGCTCAAGTATCCGGCCGCCCGCAGCGACCTCTTGATCCTGGGAGGCCCCATGGCGAACGCACATGAGCTGGCCCGCGGCCACAAGCGGCTGCGCGCCCTGATCGAGTTCGCGGTCGGTGAGGGCTGGCACGTCAAGCGCACGCCGGGCGGGCACCTCAAGTTCACCAAGGCCGGCTGCGCGGCGATCTACACGAGTTCGACAGCGAGTGACCACCGGGCCGAATTGAACGCCCGTGCGCAGATCCGCCGCGCCGAGCGAGAGGCCCGCATGGCGCCGGCCGGCGGTCGTGGGGACTGCGAGGGGTGCGGCCATGGCTGACATGACCTCGCAGGACATGGCAGGCAAGCTGCTCGCGGCCGGCTTCGAGCGCAGCGGCCCAGCGGCTACGGCCTTGAGCGACCCGATCGCGGACACGCCCATGGTCGTGACGCTGGACCAGTTGCGGCCCTACGACCATGACCCGCGCATGAAGCGCAACCCGGCTTACGAGGAAATCAAGGCATCCATCCGCGAGCGCGGCCTGGACGCGGCGCCGGCCATCACGCGCAGGCCCGGCGAGGACCACTACATCATCCGCAACGGCGGCAACACGCGACTGGCGATCCTGCGCGAACTCTGGTCGGAGACCAAGGAAGAACGCTTCTTCCGCATATCGTGCCTGTTCCGACCATGGCCGGAGCGCGGTGAAATCGTCGCGCTGACCGGGCATCTTGCCGAGAACGAACTGCGCGGCGGCCTCACGTTCATCGAGCGCGCGCTCGGCGTCGAGAAAGCACGGGAGTTCTACGAGCAGGAGAGCGGCGCCGCCCTGAGCCAGTCGGAACTGGCCCGCCGCCTGGCGGCCGATGGCTTCCCCGTCCAGCGGTCGCACATCACCCGCATGGCCGACGCGGTGCGCTACCTGCTGCCCGCCATTCCCACTGTGCTCTATGGCGGCCTGGGGCGCCACCAGGTCGAGCGGCTGTCGGTCATGCGCACGGCCTGCAAACGCACCTGGGAGCACTACGCCAAGGACCGTTCGCTGCCGCTGGACTTCGACAGTTTCTTTCAGGAGGTGCTGGCGCAGTTCGACACGCAGGGCGACGAGTTCGCGCCGCAGCGCGTGCAAGACGAGCTGATCGGCCAGATGTCCGAGCTGCTGGGCATCGGCTACGACGTGCTGGCGCTGGACCTGACCGAATCGGAAAGCCGCCACCGGGCGCTGGTCAGTGACCCGACGCCACCTGCGGCGCAGCCGGCGTTGCCTTCGCCCACCGCCGGCACGCCGACTCCGCCGGGCGCAGCATCGTCCATCGCCACGCCTGCAGCGGCGGCCGGTCCTCCACCCGCCAGCCCTCCGGCGTCCGAGCCCACCTTGCGCCACGACGACACGGCGGTTGGCGAAGCGGCCACGGGAAGCCAGCCGGCCGCACCGGGCGATCTGCTTCGCGAGCACATCGTCTCGCCAGCACCGACGACAGAACGGCTCCAATCGATCCAGCGCATGGTCGCCGACCAGTTGGGCGATGCGCTGCCGCCCGACTTCTCGGCGAGCGTGCTGCAGTCCATCCCGGTGCAAGCCGGCGGACTCTATCCGATCTCCGACGTCTGGTACATCGACGCCGGCCTGGACACGCCCGATCGGCTGCGCATCCACATCGCGCAGTTCGCGCGCGAGATCGCCGGGGAGGCAGGCCTGGACGAGTGCATCGAGGATCGCGCCGATGGCATCGGGTTTGCGTGCCGCGCCCGCGGCCAAGCCCCGTCGCCGCTCGGCCGCGCGGTGCTGACGCTGCTCACTTCCCTGACGGGTCAGCCCGTCGCCGAAGCGGGCCTGGACGGCGCGCAGCTCGCCGCCGACCTGCCGACCCTGTTGCACGGCCAGAGCCAAGGCCATGGCAGCGGCGCAAGGCGCTTGAGCGACACGGCGTTGGTCAAGCTCTTTCGGCTGCTGCGCCTCGCCCGGCGTCTGCTGGACCTGGAAGCCGGCACCACGGCGCCCGGGACGTGAGCGAGGGAGGCCGCATGTCCACATCGCATCCGCTCAACCAGGCCGTGATTGCCCAGGCGCTGTATGACCTTCGCAACGGCCAACTGCGCCGCTGCAAGGCCATGGGCCCGGCGAGGCCGAGCTGGATGCGCTCAAGCACCCCGCGCTGATCAGCGTGCTGGCCAACGCCAGCGTCTCGTGGTGCTCGGTCACGGTCAACCGCGAAGTGCTGCAGCGCCTGCTCAACCAGGCACAGGACGTGGAGAAGGAAATCGCCACGGTCGATCGCATGCTGCGGCTGGGGGCCAGCACGGAGATGGTCAGCCGCTTCTATGGCCTGACCCATCAGGAAGTCGCCCTGCGGCGGGAGATCCTCGGCCTGCCCAAGCGCAAGGGGCGCCACCCCGTCCTGGACGAGACCCAGGACACCGAACTGTGGCGGCAATGGAAAGCCGTGACCAGCAGCAGGAACGTCGATCTGGAGGACGAGACCTCGATTCTCGATGCGGCCATGGACCTGGCCGAGGGCATGTCGCTGCCGCTCTCGGTGGTCTGGGCCGCGATCAGGAACTGGGTCGATCAGGGATTGGGCTAGGCCATGGCCGTGGACGACACCGCCCCACGAGCCCAGCGCCCTGGCCCCATCGCACTCGCCGACCTGTTCGACGCTGCGCTGAAGGACCTCGCGCCCAAGTCCAGCTCTGGCGCTCCCGCGTCCCTGCCTGCTTCAACGCCCACGCCTCCTACGTCCGGCGACGCCTTCCTGTTCAGTGGCAATCGGCACGGGAGCGTGCCGCGGCGGCTGTTCCTCGACCGCCGCCTGACACCGCTGGAGCGCAACGCCTGGCAGGTGTTCCGATTGATGCTCAACGACGATGGCGTCACGGCATTTCCCACCTATGAGCAGTTGCGCCCCTGGCTGGCGTCGATGCCCTGCGCAGGCCAGGCCTCCCATGAGACCGTGGCGCGGGCGCTGACGCTGCTGCGCCTGACGCGCTGGCTGAGCCTCGTGCGACGACGGCGCGACCCCAAGACCGGTCGCATCCTCGGCAACCTCTACGTCCTGCACGACGAACCGCTGACGCCGTTCGAGGCGATGCAACTCGACGCCGACTACCTGGCCCTGGTCAGCCAGTCGCTGGGGCATTCGGCCAAGGCCGTCCAGGTGGTGGGACTCAACACCCTCCAGGAGATCGCGGACGACCCGATGCTGTCCGGACGCACCTTGCCGTCGCGGCTGCAAGTGCTCGCCGAGCGCCTGGCCGACCAGGGCATCACCGCCTCCGAAAGTTATCCACAGGAGGATGCGGTCCACGATTCCGAAGAAGGGCCCGCGAGCCTTCTTCGGAATGGCGATCGCCCATCTTCGGAATCCGAAGCAGGGCCGAAACCCGCGCCAGACGGCGCTCTTCGGAATTCGAAGCAGGACCGTACAGTACGTAGTAGTCGTATTGATGAAGTACGTACTACCGCGCAGGCGCGTGCGCTGGGCGACCTGCAATGGCCCAAGCGCTTCGCGGAACTGAAGGCGGAACAGCAGGCCGGAGCCAAGATGGCGTTGCAGCAGGTGGACGCTGCCCTGCGGCAGGCCGTGCTGGACGAATGGGCCGCACGGTGCGGCAAGCATGGCATCCGCAACCCCGCCGGTTATCTGTTCGGCATCATCCAGCGCGCCATGCGCGGCGAGTTCAATGCCTGGGCCAAGCAGACCGGCCCGGCACCGCCAACACCATCGGCGGCGCGAGCGCCACCAACCGAGCCGCCGCGCAACGTCGTGCCGCCCGAGGTGGCCCGGCAGCACATCGAGCGCCTGCGCGATCTGCTGCGCAAATCCTGAGCACAGGGCTTGTCAAAGCCGTGAAGTAGATCTCCATGGCGGTCGGCAGA
Organism: Pseudomonas sp. HMSC067G02; assembly: GCF_001813485.1. Taxonomy (NCBI): domain Bacteria; kingdom Pseudomonadati; phylum Pseudomonadota; class Gammaproteobacteria; order Pseudomonadales; family Pseudomonadaceae; genus Pseudomonas; species Pseudomonas sp. HMSC067G02. Next base: position 89,759 of record NZ_KV812720.1, on the reverse strand, counting down.
AACGGTCCCCTGGGGACGGCTGTGCGGTGAAGCGCCGGGCGACGGCGCGACATGCTGCGCAAAACCTGAGTAGAGCGCATGCAAGACCATGAAGCAGACCTCCATGGCGCTCAACGGAACGGTCCCCTGGGGACGGCTGCGCGGCGAAGGATCGTGTCGAACGGCAGCGCGACGTGCGGTGCAGCACGCATACCGTCAACAACCGAGGACGGGAACGCCGATGTGAGTGCCCATCTGCGGAGCGGTCCCCAGGGGACCGTTGCGCGCTGCGCCGCCAGCGCGCACAGAACCGGGGGTCGGCTCATTTCGGTTTGTTGACTGACTGCCTTCCGCTGCATGCGGATGCTGGCGGCTCCCTGTCCACCAGCGAGCGATCACCATGGCAACCAGCAACGAACCATTGCAACTCAACCTCGGCTCCCTGCGCAGCGCGATGTCGCTGACGCTGCACACCCACCACGCCTCGCGCATCTGGCATGGCCGCGCCGCCGCCGAGGGGCGACCGGGCATCGTCGGCCTGAACGGCTACATCGCCGTCATGAACAAGATGAAGCGCGGCTCGGAGCAGGACGACCCATACAGCGACTGGTGGATGCTTCGCATCGAAGACAAGCTCGACCAGACCAGGACCACGCTGCAGACGCTGCGCGACCAGGTGGACCAGGCCCTGGCCGGCGTGCCCGCCGCGTTGACCCTGGGCGAGAACCTCAACGTGCAGCCCGTCAAGCTTCCGCTGTTCGTCAATGCGCAGTTGGGCTTTGCCGCCGTCTATCTCCTGGCCGACTACGACGACATCGCGCGCAAGCTGATCCTCGCCCACCACACCGCGCTGATCGATCGCTCGACGTTGGAGCGCTGGCTCAACGAAGGTGCCCACGCGCTGCGCAGCCTGTTCAGCCTGGCCCAGCAATACCGCTACTCGGGCTGCACCCGCGACGACTTCGCGGCCAAGAACGCCGCAGCTCGGGCAGCATTGGAGAAGTTCGGCGAACTGCCGCAGGACGTGCTCGAAGGCATGCGCCGCTCGAAGTTTGCGCCGCCCGTCGTGCGCCGTGGTCTGCAACAGCGTGGTGATAGCGCTGCCGCAGCCGCATCTCCCACCGACGAAGGCGCTGCCGCCGATTCGGCCGAGGCCAAGTCCACAGCCGCCGGCGAGGACGAACCGGCATGAGCGACCCGAACCGCGAACCGCGCTACTTCCGTCGTCTGGAACAGCCAGCCTTCATGCGGCTGGAACACGCGGCCTCTCTAAAAGGCCTTTTAAAGCCTTTTAAAGGTAAAGGGGACTTCGAGGCCTGGGCCAGCCAGTGCTTCGCCATGCGCGACGAGTTGATTGCCCTGGCGCAGCGACAGGTGCTGCCACAGGCGTGCGGGCATCCCTTCCACCTGCTTCCCGTCGAGCTGGCCCAGCAGACCACTGGCGCAGGCACGACCTTTCTTCGCTGGCGCAAGCACGATCGATCGGCCATGGGCGTGGCGTTGTGGCAGGAGCTGATGGCGAGCCCCAGCACGCCGGTCAACCTGCTGCACGACCTGCACGAGATCGAACTGCAGCGCGTCATGCTGAACATGCAGATCAGCCTGCTGCACACCCTGGGCAGGCAAGCACAGGAATGCGCCAGCAAGGCCGCGCAGGCGGACAACACCTACCTGCGCCGGCTCGCGTCCGTTCCTGCCGCAGTGCGCGATCGGTGATTGCGCCTGCCATCCGAGCACGCGCCCGAGCCCAACGAGGCACGGGTATTTCAACCACCACGGAGATTCCAACATGAGCACACAATTCATCGGCGAGGGCAACATCGGATCGCCTCCCGAGTACCGCGAATTCCCCAATGGCAACGACGATCCTCGCCGGTTGCTCCGGCTGAACGTGTACTTCGACAACCCCGTCCCCACCAAGGGCGGCGAGTTCGAGGACCGCGGCGGCTTCTGGGCGCCGGTGGAACTCTGGCACCACGACGCCGACCGCTGGCAGCAGCTCTACCAGAAGGGCATGCGGGTGCTGGTCGTCGGCCGCATGGAGCGCGACCCCTGGACGGACAACGAAGATCAGCCGCGTGAGACTTGGCAGGTCAACGCGCGCAGTGTCGGCATCCTGCCGTACCGCATCGAGTCTGTGGCCCTCAGCCCGAAGCCACAGGAGGCAGAGCCGAAGCCCCAGGCCACCCAGGAATCGACGGCGCCGAAAGAGACCAAGCGCAGGAAGTGATCGGGCATGGAGGGCGGCTGCCGCAGTGCTTCGCCGCCCTCCATGCGCTGCGAATTATCCCCAGGGGATAGCTCCACCAACGTCCACCGAGTTCCACGCGCGCTCCCGGAAATCGCGGCTCTCGGCCCGCACACTTCCGGCCACGCACCTTCCCCGCACTCGCCATTTCATCGGCGTGAAAGCGGTCGCTGCCGCATGCGGCTTGTTTGCTGCTGCCAGGGGCTGCGCTCGGCATCCTCGATCCCAGCAACTCCATGAACAACAGGAATCGGGATGGACGGATATGCGGCTGTTCTTGTGCGAGAAGCCCTCCCAGGGCAAAGACATTGGCCGGATTCTCGGCGCCACGCAGCGCGGTGAAGGCTGCCTCAACGGTTCCGGCGTCACGGTCACCTGGTGCATCGGCCATCTCGTGGAGGCGGCGCCGCCCGAGGCCTACGACGAGCAGCTCAAACGATGGTCCGTTGAGCAGTTGCCCATCATTCCCCAGCACTGGCGGGTCGAGGTCAAACCGAAGACCGCCACGCAATTCAAGGTCGTCAAGGCGCTCTTGGCGAAGGCGACTCACCTGGTTATCGCCACCGATGCCGACCGCGAGGGCGAATTGATCGCCCGCGAGATCGTGGAGCTTTGCGGCTACCGCGGCCCCATCGAACGCCTGTGGCTGTCGGCGCTCAACGATGCGTCCATTCGGGCGGCACTGGGCAAGCTGCGGCCTTCGGCCGAGACGCTTTCGATGTACCACTCGGCGCTGGCGCGCTCCCGTGCGGATTGGCTCGTGGGCATGAACCTGAGCCGGCTGTTCACGGTGCTGGGGCGACAGGCGGGTTACGACGGCGTGCTGTCGGTCGGCCGCGTACAGACCCCGACGCTCAAGCTCGTTGTGGACCGCGACCGCGAGATCGCGCGCTTCGTGTCCGTACCATACTGGGCCATCGCCGTGTCCCTGTTCGCAGGCGGTTCGACTTTCGCCGCGCAATGGGTTCCACCCGATGCGTGCACCGACGACGCAGGCCGCTGCCTGCGGCAGCCGGTCGCACAGCAGACCATGCAGCAGATCCGCGCTGCGGGCAGTGCCCACGTCGTGTCGGTGGAGACTGAGCGTGTCCGCGAAGGCCCGCCGCTGCCGTTCGACCTGGGCACCTTGCAGGAAGTGTGTTCCAAGCAGCTTGGGCTGGACGTGCAGGAAACCTTGGAGATTGCCCAAGCCCTGTACGAGACGCACAAGGCCACGACGTACCCCCGCTCGGACTCCGGCTACCTGCCCGAGAGCATGTTTGCCGAAGTGCCCACCGTTCTCGACAGCCTGCTCAAGACCGATCCCTCGCTGCGCTCGATCATGGGCCAGCTCGACCGCTCGCAGCGCTCGCGCGCCTGGAACGATGGCAAGGTCACGGCGCACCACGGCATCATCCCGACGCTCGAACCGGCGAAGCTCTCCGCCATGAGCGAGAAGGAACTGGCCGTGTACAGGCTCATCCGGTCGCATTACCTGGCGCAGTTCCTCCCTCACCACGAGTTCGACCGCACTGTGGCCAAGTTTTCGTGCGGGGGGCAGAACCTGGCGGCCACGGGCAAGCAGGTTGTCATCCCGGGTTGGCGCCAGGTGCTCGCCGAGCCGCAGGCCGAAGACGGTGATGGCGAGGGCGATACTGCGGTCCGCGCCCAGGTGCTGCCCGCGCTGCCGAAACTGTATGAGGGCCTGGCATGCCAGGTGGCCGACGTCGATCTCAAGGCACTCAAGACGCTGCCGCCCAAACCGTACACGCAAGGCGAGTTGGTCAAGTCCATGAAAGGCGTCGCCAAGCTGGTGTCCGATCCCCGCCTGAAGCAGAAGCTCAAGGATACGGTTGGCATCGGCACCGAAGCGACGCGGGCCAACATCATCGGCGGCCTGATCGCTCGCGGCTACCTCGTGAAGAAGGGGCGCGCCATCCGCGCCTCGGATGCGGCTTTCACTTTGATCGATGCCGTGCCTGCGGCGATTGCCGACCCTGGCACCACCGCCGTCTGGGAACAGGCGCTCGACATGATCGAGGCCGGACAGCTCACCCTGGACGTGTTCATCGGCAAGCAGGCCGCGTGGATTTCGCAGTTGATTGCGCAGTACGGCAGCGCCTCCCTGTCCATCAAGGTTCCCCAAGGGCCGGCATGCCCGCAGTGCGGCGCACCCACGCGCCAGCGCAGCGGCAAGAGCGGCCCGTTCTGGTCGTGCAGCCGCTACCCGGACTGCAAAGGCACGCTGCCAGTCGAATCCGGCAGCTCCAAGCGCGGCGCCTCGCGCCCGCGCCGTAGCGGCCGCAAAGGCTCCTGACCGCCCCCGTTCCCCGTGAGCCGTGCCCGCCTTCGGCGGCGTGGCCCCTGTCCCGCACTCCGCCGCATGCCCTGCGGGACGCCCAGCGCGCAACGCCTTCTTGATCCGTGTGCGCGTCCCGCCCAGCCGTCCCCGGCCGCGGGACCTGAAGGTAGCTTCTCTGCGAGCCGCACCACGCGCGTTCTGTTGATCTGCGTTTCTTCCGCCCTCTGCGAAGGGTCTCCCGGTGGCTTGCCAGGCTGCACGAGCCACCGGGAGACCCTTCGTGGTCAGCGGTAATCGGTGCCGGTGCCCGCCGGTGCAAAAACGGGCTCCCTTTGTGCGCGGATGTGCGCCAGACGATGCCGGCCCCAGCCACGACATGGGCCGGGTGTGATTGCTTGATGAGCAGACGGTTCTAGCGACGACCGGGCCTGCCAATCAGCCCACGGGTGGTTCCTCTTTTCTCCCGAGCCGAAGGCCGTTGGGCCTTCGGCGCCATTCTCCTGCCCATCAACGTCCCGGCCCGGCCATTGGCCTGGGCCACACGAACAGGAGAGACGACATGCACCCTCAACCTTGCGCACCGCTGCTGTACGGCAGACGGAGGTCGAGAACGGCATGCCCGCCTATCGCGCGGCCATCGCCAATGGTACGCTCGGCTGCAGCCGAGGCCGTAGCCCAAAGGCTGGACTACCTCTTTTGCAGAGGTAAACCTCGGGATGAACTGGGCGAAAACATGCCTTATGTGCCCGCCTTACGGCGAGCTGTTTCCGATGCTTCGCGCAGGATTTCCCGCCCCCCATTCGCTGCGATTGCGGCCACGATGACGCCCAGCACCAGATCCGGGATGTTCGACCCGAACCCCATCACCAGCACCCCGGACAGCACAATCGCACCATTGACGATGGAGTCGTTGCTGGTAAAGATCGCTGACGCCTTGAAGTTCACATCTTCCCCGCGATGGCGGCGCAGTAGTCTGAGGCACACTAGGTTCAAAGCCGCGTTCAGCGCGGCCATGGCCATCATGGCTGGGCCGACAGGCTCTTCCCCTCCAGCGAAGCGGCGTAGGACTTCCAACAGCAGCAGCGCGGCCAGGCCGATTAGCAAGAAACCCGACAAGCGGGCCGCGCCCACCTTGACCGTTGCCGCACGACCGACGGCATACAGGCTAACCGCATAGACCGACGCATCGGCGAGGTTGTCCAACCCGGCGCCCATCAGCGCCGTAGAGCCAGCCCAGATGCCAAGGGCAATGCCGGCGGCGGACTGCGTCAGGTTGATCAGCAACACAGTCAGAAGAATCTTTCGGTCCTTCGCATCGCTCGCATCTAGGCGGCCCAACTCGTCGTTTTCGTGATTTCTGTGGTTTTCAGCCATGCATTGTTCCTTCCAAATCGATGGATGCTGAAGCCTGTAGCGGCTGGAGAGTCAAGGCGCAGATGCAACGAACTTGCCACAGGGTCTTCCCGGACGCCCTTGACTCTACCGTAGCTAGAAGGTTTTCCAATCCAGTCAGAGCTTTAGGACAGAACAGATGAGCACCAATGCGCCCCCTTCATTGCGACTGTCATCCGGTATGGCTGCTATCCACTGATCCGTGGCGCCACTGCGGTTGTGCTCTTCGGCGAGCTCGCGACCGGCCGGCCGTCTTTTCCGACGGAGCTACTCACAGTGATCGTCGCGCTCGCTTGTGCCGCCTTGCTAGAGGGCGGGCGGCCTTTCCACTCCCCGTTGAGCCAGTAGCGGCGTTCCAAGCTGTGGTTGGCCGTCGGCGCATGGCTCGACTTCTTGGTCGTGCATCTGGCCTTCCAGCACTCCAATCTGGGATACCGGGTCGGGCCGTTGGGATTGTTGATCGGGGTGGCTGAAGCCCATCGCTGGCATCACAAGCGTGAGCACGAAGACGCCCAAGTCAACTACGGCGATTTCTGGATGCCCGGGGGCCACTTGTTCAGCGCTTTCCGGTCGCAAAAGCACACGCTGGGCGCCAAAGAGTGACACTCAAGAAAGATGGACTTTCCAATGGACTACGGCCCGCAGCTTGTCTATCCCTTCCGGAGCCGGCCAGCAGCGGCAAACGCTTGCGCTGCTGGCTATACGATCTTGCCCACGTCGCATTCTTGCGCGAGTCGGGCCTTGCGGCTTCTTGCGAAGCGATCGCGAGTTGCGTGGCGTGCCCATGAGTCGGGCCGCGTCGTGGCGCACTGCTACCTTGGCCTGCACCTGCGCAGCCACGCCGCGATGCTCGGTCTGGCCTGGAGAACCCGTAAGGTGGCGGAGATTGCGGCGCGCAGGTCGTCCGGCTCGCGCTGGCTCCTGTGGGCCACGCCCTCGGTCGCACGCCGTCTCAAAACGTCAGAACCGCGCGCTTTCGCATGATGGAGCGCGGCACGTGGCTCTCAGAACTGGACCCGATCACTTCCAGCACCGATGACACGCTCGAGCTTCAGGCGGGCTCGGCCAAGCTGTTGAGAATGCCGCACTCGCGCGAGGTTCGGGCGCTATCGCAGGAGCGTCGCAGATCCATTAACTCGCGCTCCAAGGCGCGCAATTCCTTCATCTTGGTCCGCACTTGCGCGATATGAGCGTCGACCAGCGCGTTCACCTCGCCGCAGCCCAACTCTGGCCGATCCCGTAAGTTCAGCAGTTGACGGATCTCATCCAGCGTCATGTCCTTCGCCCGGCAGCGGCGGATGAACAGCAAGCGCTGCAAATGGACTTCGTCATAGAGCCTGAAGTTGCCCTCGCTACGTGCAGGCTCGGGCAGCAAGCCTTCTGACTCGTAAAAGCGCACGGTCTGCACCAAGCAATCTGCCTTCTTGCCCAGTTCACCGATCCGCATCATGGTTGCTTCCTATAAAAAACTTGACTCTATATCTACTAGAGGTTTTCTAATGATGGCATCCGGGGAAAACCTTGTCAATGAAGAGCGATCTATGAACAAAGAACCTTCCAGCCCATGCGCCTGCTCCGGCGGCAATGGCCAACAGACGGCGTGCGCCAGTGAGCAGGCCAGCACTGAAACCACCGTTTTCCACGTGAGCAACATGGATTGCCGCAATGAGGAAGCACTGGTGCGGCGAACGCTGGAGGGCATGCCCGGTGTCGAGCGGCTCCTGTTCGATCTTCCGCAGCGTTTGTTGACCATTTCGCACCGCGAAGTCTCGGCCGATGCCTTGGAGCAAGCGCTGAATTCGGTGGGCATGAAGGCTCAGGCTGTCCGAGACGCCGCCGTGTCGACCACCTACCGCATCGAGAACATGGACTGCCCGAGCGAGGAGAAACTCATCCGCTCGCACCTCGGGGCAGTCGAGGGAATTCAGGACCTCGACTTCGACCTCGCTGAGCGCACCCTGTCGGTGAAACACCTCGCTCAGGCACGCGCGCAGATGGAGCAGGTCCTGGCCTCGATCGGCATGCGCGCCAAGGAGCAGACCTTCGGCCACACGGGGCCGATCGAAGCCGCGGCTGTGATCCCATCCTCGGCCCTGCAGCAGCAACCAACCGCTGCCGTTTCCGCGCCGCCGATCGGCGAGCGGGTGACGTACCGGATCGAGAACATGGATTGCCCGACGGAAGAAGCGCTGATCCGCGACCGGCTGGGCAAGCTGCCGGGTGTGACCGCGCTCGACTTCAATCTGATGCAGCGTGTGCTGGGAGTCCAGCACACGCTGGCGACCTCAGCGCCGATCGAGAAGGCGCTTGCTTCCATTGGAATGCAGGCTGCGCGGCAGGACATGCAGACAGCCACCACGGTACTTCGCATCGCGAAGATGGACTGTCCGACCGAGGAAAGTCTGATCCGCGGCAAGCTGCAAGGCATGTCGGGCGTGCAGGGAATGGATTTCAACCTGATGCAGCGCACGCTCACGGTTCGGCACACACCCGACGCGATCAAGCCGGCAGTCGAAGCCATCGAATCGCTGGGCATGGAAGCCGAGGTCCAGAGGACTGATGAGCCGCGCGATGCCCCGGTGGCCGCGCACAAGACCAATTGGTGGCCGATGGCGGTTTCGGGCGTTGCGGCGGTGGCCGCCGAAGGCGTGTACTGGGTCAACGACGGCAATCATTGGGCCGTGATCGTGCTGGCACTGGTTTCGATCTTCACCGGCGGCCTCAGCACCTACAAGAAGGGCTGGATCGCGCTGAAGAACCTCAACCTGAACATGAACGCCCTGATGGCCATCGCGGTCACCGGCGGCATGGCGATCGGCCACTGGCCGGAGGCCGCCATGGTCATGTTCCTGTTCGCGTTGGCGGAAGTGATCGAGGCGAAGTCGCTGGACCGCGCCCGCAACGCCATTCGGGGGCTGATGGACTTGGCGCCCGAGACCGCGACCGTGCGGCAGGCCGATGGCTCATGGACAGAGCTGCCGGCCAAGGAGGTCGCAAAGGGCGCGGTGGTCCGCGTGCGTCCTGGCGAGCGCATCGCACTGGACGGCCTGATCACCTCGGGTCGATCGGCCATCAACCAGGCGCCCATCACCGGCGAGAGCCTGCCCGTCGAGAAGGCCGAAGGTGACCAGGTCTTCGCCGGAACCATCAATGAGACCGGCTCTTTCGAATACAAGGTGACCGCAGGCGCCAGCGACTCGACGCTCGCGCGCATCATCCATGCCGTGGAGTCCGCGCAGGGCAGCCGTGCGCCCACGCAGCGCTTCGTCGACCAGTTCGCCCGCGTCTACACGCCGGCGGTGTTCGCGGTGTCCGTGCTGGTTGCCGTCGTGCCGCCGCTCGCCTTCGGCGGCGCATGGTTTGACTGGGTCTACAAGGCCCTGGTACTGCTGGTGATCGCCTGCCCCTGCGCTCTGGTCATCTCCACGCCGGTCACCATCGTCAGTGGCTTGGCCGCTGCCGCCCGACGCGGCATCCTGATCAAGGGTGGCGTCTACCTGGAGGGCGGGCGCAAGCTCAAGGCGTTGGCCCTGGACAAGACCGGCACACTCACACATGGCAAGCCCGAGCAGACCGACTTCGTGCCGCTGATCGGCGAGGCGCAGGAAGTTGCCGCCTGGGCCGCAAGCCTCGCGGCACGCTCGGACCATCCTGTGTCTCAGGCCATCGCCCGCAAGGCGAACCGTGACGGCATCGCGCTGCACGAGGTCGACGACTTCGCGGCGCTGCCTGGCCGCGGCGTGCGCGGCCGCGTCGCCGGGCGCATGTTGCACATGGGCAACCACAGGCTCGCCCAGGAGCTGGGCCTGAGCGAAGCGACGCTCCAGGCTCGGCTGGAGACCCTGGAGCGCCAAGGCAAGACAGCGATCCTGCTGATGGACGATGCGACCGTGCTCGGCATTTTTGCAGTGGCCGACACCGTGAAGGAAACCAGCCGTGAGGCGGTGGCCGACCTGCAGGCGCTGGGTGTGCGCACGCTGATGCTGACGGGGGACAACCAGCACACGGCCGCGGCCATCGCTGCCCAGGTCGGAATCTCTGAAGCCCGTGGTGACCAACTGCCCGAAGACAAGCTCAAGACCATCGAAAGCCTGGTCGGCGGCGAGGGCCAGGTGGGCATGGTGGGCGACGGCATCAACGATTCGCCCGCGCTCGCCCGTGCCGACATCGGCTTCGCCATGGGCGCGGCCGGCACCGACACCGCGATCGAAACAGCCGACGTCGCCCTGATGGACGACGACCTGCGCAAGATCCCCGCCTTCATCCGGCTGTCGCGTAGCACTGCGGCGATCCTCACGCAGAACATCGTTCTGGCCCTTGGCATCAAGGCGGTGTTCCTTGCGTTGACGTTCACAGGGCATGCCACCATGTGGATGGCTGTGTTCGCTGACATGGGGGCAAGTCTTTTGGTTGTCGTCAATGGGCTGCGCCTCCTGAAGTTCAAGGCGGCATGAACAATGGATGAACCATCTCTTCGCAAGACGCAGTGGTACTCACTCGCGATCGTTATATTCGCCGGCGATCAGGCAGCTAAGAGCTACATTGACGCGACAACTCCCTTGGGTTGGTCGCACGAGGTGGCGTCATTCTTCAACCTAGTTCACGCTCTCAATCCCGGCGCGGCGTTCAGCTTCCTTGCTGGCGCGGGCGGCTGGCAGCGGTGGTTTTTTCTGGCGATCGCGTTCGCAATATCGGCATGGCTCGCATGGCTGCTCTCCCGGCCGCTGCGCAAAACGGAAGGCCTTTCGTACAGCCTCATTCTGGGCGGCGCATTGGGCAACGCGTTCGACCGCGCCACGCGCGGGCACGTTATCGACTACATCGACTTTCACCTGCACGGCTGGCACTGGCCCGCCTTCAACATCGCTGACATGGCCATCGTGGGCGGGGCGATCGCGCTGGTGGCCCAGTCGTTCATGAGCGTGGAGAACCCGGCCGCCACAAAGGAGTCCCAGTGACATTGGGACGATCCGGAAATTCGCAATGCACACGGTGCAGGACACCAATCTGAAGAGAACGGCCCCCAGCATGAGCGGCCGCGGCTTGGCCCTCATGCTAGCGCCCACCGCCGCTTTTGCTGCAACGCCCTGTTGCGATGGCGGCGATTGCTGCAACGACGTCGCAATGCCTTGCTGTGAATAAACAGCACGCAAGCCAGTTGACCTGGCAATTATGAAAGTCCATCACGGCGATGCTGGCCTTTTTCGTTCCAATGAGCCGTCACGGAGAGGTGATGATGAAGCTATGCCGGGATCCTGCAAGCTTTAGGACGGTCTTCTTTACCGCATAGCGATATGCTGATGTCACCCGTTCGCCTCGCCTGGCAAGTACAAGTAGTTCGTCGCGGTTTTCTGGCCGTGTCCGCCCGCTTCGCTGGCCCTTTTGCCCCAAACAAGCGCAATCATGCCTGCGTTACCACCAAAGTTCGCCCCCGCCAGTTGCTGTTCCTAAAGGGCATCAAGCTCAACGCCATCGCCGACCGGCCAGCGTATTTCGCATCGCTGCGTGCCCGTCGGGGCCAGCCCATCGTCATCCTCGCAGAGCTGGGACCGGACGAGGCATTCGCCCTGTGGAAGCAGCATGTACTGGGCGACAGGCCTCGCTGACCCAGTTTCGCCTCATCCTCCTGAGCCCCGCACTTATTGCGGGGCTTTCTTTTTTCCGCGTTCGCCAATCGGGGCTGTTGCAAATGCCGATTTCCGGCTGACGCGGCTCGCCTCGCGCATGAAGCTGCCCGCATGTGTCGCTGATTCGTCAGCACCATGCCAGCAGCCAGAGTTTCCAGGCTGCCGCGGATTCTTTCCGCGCTACCCGCCAGTCCGCCATCGCATCGAGTCTGCGGACGCGCGTCACCCGTGACGCCGATGCTTTTTTCTCAACCGCGTGCGGGAGCTGCCATCCCGTGAGGGACGAGGCCCCGCTTTTTCCAAGGAGCCCGTCCACGTCCCAGCAAGCCTCTTTCGGCCAGTTGGCCTTGATCCATTGCGGCAAGTTCCTGCCGCTCGAAATCCTGCATAGCGCCGCCGGCCACTACATCGGCACGCGCGATACAGAAGGTCCCGTTTCGCGGGAATCCTGCCAGTACTTCCGCAGCTATGCCGCGGCTCAACGTGCCCTCGAAAGAGGCGGCGGGTCCCAGCTCGCCACACCCTGATCCAACTGGAGGAACCACGTCATGAACCAGCTTTTGCCCCAGGAAGTCGTCGATCAGATCATGCGGGAAGAGCAGCATTTCGCCGCCGCGCCCCAAGCCTTCTTCGAGGTCTGGAAGCGCGGCGTCGAGATCGCAGGCCCGCAATGGTTTGGCGACGGCACGCGCGAAGGCCTGAACCAGGCAAAGAGCAAGTGGGATCTGCGTCCCGACATGCTGCGTGCCAACGACGCACTCGGCGTCCTGAGCAGCGGGGAACGCATGTTCCTGTCCGCCATGTTCAGCTTCTACAACGCGCGCGAGGGCGGTGCCATGCTCAAGCGCTGCCACTTCCAAGGACTGTCGGACTTCGATGGTCTCGATCTGCAACGCCGCAAGGTCATCGCCGATCTGTTGGTGAACTACAGCGGTTGGTGAGCCGGTCTGCGGCATACCACCGTCTTTTTGTTCACTGCCCATGAGGGACATGCGTCCACGCGGCCATGTCCCTCGATTTTTCTTCCGTCAGCCTGCGCCGATTGGCCCAAAGCCCTCGATCAGTGCCGCCTGACGCTTTTTCCACTTTCAACCCACCGGGGTTCAATTCCCGGTGGCGGGAATTGGCTCCATTATTCAATCTGGAGAAATTCCATGACCCAGAATCCCAATCCCTTTGTACGCGGCTACTGGAATCTGAGAGTCGTCCGAACGCTGTGCATCTGCTACGGGGACGGAAGCCCGCATGTCTGGCGATCCATCCACACGAGCCAAGCGCATCTTTCCGACAACGACCTGATCTCATCGCCTTGCATCGTCACCAGCGACTTCGCGTTGATCAAAAGCGGCACTGACGCCATCAGCGACGAGCTGATTGCTGAATGTGATGCTGTTGAAGGCATCAACGGCGAAGGCGTGGTGGGCGCCGTGGTCTATGCCATCCATGGCGACGACCTCGACGGCCGCCCGGTCCATGTCGGTGATACCTATTCGGCCGAAGCCGCGCGAGACGTGGTGCAGCGGTTGAGTTTCGAGACCGGCTATTACAGCCGGTGCTGGGAAGTCAGCAGCGCGCACATCTGCCAGGAAACCGGCCAGTACCTCGCCAACCTGGCAGACCTCGCCACGCCGGAGGCTTTTCTGTTCATCGCCTTTCGGGTTCCGTACAGCCCGGCGATTGGCGTCAAGCTGATCTCCACGCCCTGGACAGACAAGAACCTGGAATATGCCGAGGGCATCAGTGCTGAGCAGCTTCGACAGGAGCACCGCGACAAGGGCATGCCTGACGACCTGGCGAACATCCTTGAACTGGCCGGCCAGGCAGATGTGCGCATCCTCATCCTCGATGCCGACGCACCCGCGCTACTGGGCTTGCCACTGGCCGAGACCTAGCAGACACGCGACGCGCAAGCCTTCCCCTTTATCCCCCATATGCCAGCCCGCCTCCCACCAGGAGCCGGGCTGGTTCAATTCCATAGGAGCAATCTCATGTTCCCCGATCTCATCTTGCCCACGCCCGACTTCGAGAATCAGCTTGGAGCCTGCGTCAACGCCATGAGCCAGGACGACGCCATCGGCCAGATCCTGGTGTTCGAGCGCATGAGCGGTACGCTGCACATGCGCCATATCGACAGCGCCGATCTGGTGGACACCGACATTGACGACTACGAAATGGTCGTATTCGACGGTGGCAACACAAGCGGCGACACGTGGAAGCACGTGTTCTTCCCGCGTCAGCGAGAACACTACTTCGTGTACGAAGCCTGACCCCCAAGCCCCTTTCGAGGGGCTTTTTCTCGCCCGCAGCGCTGGAAAGCGGGTGCGATGGGGTGCCGTTTCCTGCAAGCGGGCCGCTTACTCCCGGGCCATTCTTGCCCCATGTTCGTCGGCGTTGCCGACACATGCCCAGGCAGCCAAGACCTTCAAGGCTGCAAGCACGGGAAGCCGTGCTGGTCGATGTTTTCCACGGACGTACCGCGTCCATCCACACCACCCACAAGGGACCTCTCCCTTGCGGGCGGGGAATCCCTTGTTTCTTCCTCAAGGAGATTCCCATGGACCGTTCCCTCATCAAATCCATGATGCCTTCGCTAGTCGCAGGCCACGTGCCCCGCAACGTGCGGTCGTTCAAGTACCGCGTGTTCGACGATCAGCCGCAATCTTCGACATTGGGCTTCGCCGTCGACCCCCAGCCCTTCGACGGGAAGGTAGTCGCCATCACCGACGATGCCATCGTCGTCAAGCTCAAGCCGAGCGAGTTCGCTGTGCTCGATTCCAAGCTGGTGACCACCGTCCCCGACGAAGGCGCCAAGGTGCATGTCCAACCCTACGCACGGCGCCGTTTCGATGGGCTGCGGGCGGACACGCCGGAAGAGCGCACCGAGATGACGTCCGACGGCATTCCCTACACCGTCAAGACGCACATCCTCGGCTCCGCGCCGGCCAAGCTGCCCATTCCCGAGCCGCAGTGCATGGAGCTGGGTCAGCTCATCCAGCAGTTGGAGGAAATGCCGGCGCCCGATGGCTTCCGGCGCATCACCCACATGCTGGTCGATGCGGGTGCCCGGGATTTCACCTGGGTCGATCCGACGCCGTCCAAGATCATCGAGACGCCTCCGGCGATCAGCTTCACGGTCTCGACCGCGAAGTTCGAGGGCCGGGTGACGGTGCTGTACGACCGAGGCGGCGACACCTACGTGGTGGAGCTGCATCGCGACGGCGAATTGGTCGATCGGCATGACGAGGTGTATTTCGACATGCTCGGCGAAGTGCTGGAGCGACTCATCGACGACGGACGTTGGCGCCTGATCGATGTGAGCGTGATCGACGCCAAGGCTACCCGGCAGCGCCAGGCGGTGCCGGCATGACGCCGGAAACTGAATCCTGCCGGTTCTACGGCTGACCCGTGGGTCCCGCCACGAAGTTTCGCCCATGGGCCATGTGCCCACAGGCCCTCCATCCATGCGGATGGAGGGCCTTTTCTCTATTCCACATAGGAGATTTCAACCATGTCACTGCGATTCAAAGGCTCCGACCTGCGCCCCGTGCTGACCGAGGCCATCGCCAGCCAATGCCGCGTCATCCTGGTCAAGGACCAGGGCGTGTACTTCCTCGCCGAGCAGGGAGAGCGCCGCCCGGATGGGCGTGTGAAGCTGCTGGCCTATGCCGTCGGCTGCAACCCGGATACCGACCCGTTCGACGACTGGTGGGAACTGGCGCGCGCCGAACTGGGCGGCGACGACTTCGGGGAGTACTTCGACCCGAAGGACGGCGTATTCACGCGCATCCTGCACACCGAAGACGACCTGATGCTGTCGGCCACCGCCACACATCTGTCGCTGGAGGTGGTGCCTCCCGCATAGCGCGGCAACCGCCACTCGACTCTCGCAGCCCCCCACACCGGGGGCTTTCTTTTGCGCTGAGCCGGGCTGCGTGGACAAAGGGAAACGCGCGGATGCCAATTGATTGCTGTCGCGCGCGCGAGGCCCGGCCATGCTGACCCCATGCCTGCTGACGCTGTCAGCGACATGCCAGGCAACCATCGGTCTTCGAGGTTGCGGCGCAGTTTCCACTGCGTGACCGAGCCAGCTCGCACCGCATCCATCCGCGAGCGGCCACCAGTCCCTGGTGGCGGATGCTTTCGCCTTATCAACCCACCGCGGGGTTACGCACCTTTCCCCGCATGCGTGGGCTCGGTGTGTCTCCGCTTTTCCCTATGGAGATTCACCATGAACACCACTTCCAACGAGAAATCGTATTTCGACCTCCACACCTCGGGCATCGGCTACCTCCAGCGTGTCCGTGAGGTGCCCGTCAGGGGCGGCCGCCGTGCGCAGCCCTTCCTGGCCTGCACCATCGCCGCGCTGGTCGGCCCCGCCAGGGACCCGAGCTACCGCTACTTCGACGTCAAGGTCTCGGGTGCCGAGGCCAAGAAGCTCGTTCAGCGCTACATCGGCGTTGACGATTCCAAGCAGCGACCGCTGGTGCGCTTTCGCCTCGGCGACCTCTGGGGCGATGCCTACATCCGCGACAAGGGCGAACAGAAAGGCCAGGCCGCCGCATCCCTCAAGGCGCGACTGCTCAAGGCCGAGCTGATCGAGCGGGCCGAACTGGCTTCGATCGAGCAGCACGAGTTGATCACCCGTGGCATCGGCTACCTCAACCGTCCGAAGGACGTCACCCCCAAGGATGGTGACCCGTTCCTGTCGTGCTCCATCGCCGCGCTGGCCGGACCTGTCGATGAACCGGAATATCGGTACTTCGACACGATCGTCGCCACCCCTGAAGCCGAGCATCTGGTTCGCCGATGCGTGCAGGCCATCGAAGGGGATCGCAAGGTGCTGATCGCCTTTCGTCTGAACGACATGAAGATCGATCCGTACATCCGCACCAAGGGCGAGCACGCTGGGGAACCGGCCGCAAGCCTGGAATCGACGCTGGTCCACATCGGTCTGATCAAGATCGACGGCACCCAGGTCTATCCGACGAGCCAGGCGCATGCCGAGGCAGCGCCAGCGGAGGACGCACCCGCGTCCGAAGCCGCCAACGCCATCGACACTGCCGCCGACGCCGTTTCCTACCAATCTGCCGAGCCCGCCGAGCGCGAGCCCGAATGTGCAGTCGAGGAGCAGGAGCCGGCATTGGCTGCTTCGTTCTGATCCGGCACGGCCCCTCACGGGGCCTTGCCTTTTTCCTATTCGTCCAAGGAGAACCATCATGGCAGCCACATCGGCACCTACGAGATCAGCCCTACCCATCGTCGTCCCGGGCCAGCTCACGTTGCGGACCATCCGGGGCAAGAACGGCCCGTTCACGGTTGGGCGCCTTTCTACCCCCATCGGCGAGTTCGCGGTTAAAGACGCGGAGTTGGAGCAGTACCCCGAAGGAAAGTACGACGGGGATTTCGTCATTCGCTACATCTTCGCGAAGTCCTATCCGGTCGCGGGCGGCGCGCGGTTTGAAGTGCGCGCAAACCTCGACGGCATGACGCTCAACGGCATCGACAAACTGAGTCGTGATGAGGCCCGCAGCTTCGCCACCCAGGAAGTCGATCCACTCGATGAAGAGCTGGGGACGCAGCCTGCGGAAACGCCGGCCAAGCCCGCCAAGGCCTCCAGACCCGCCAAGCCCGCACCCGTGCAGGCCTCGGCGGACCCGCTGGTCGATACCACGCCCTTCGGTGTGGATGCACCGACGCCCGCTGCGGCGGCTGCCCCTGGCAGCACCGAAGAGGGCGACGTTGCTTTGTTCGGCTTGCTCTGGCCGCTGGGCGATTCCGTGAAATTGGATTCGACCATCGACCGCCGCGCCCTGCGCGCGCAGATCGCCCGCCTGGGCGATCTGGGCTACGCGCTGGACTTCAAAACGCAGGAGTGGAGCCGCCAGGCCGAACTGCAACCTGCGTGATCGCAGACACCGCATGCGCGGTGTTCTTCATCCACCCGCCGGGGCTCTTTCCCTATGCGGGGAGGCCCCCGGCTTTCTTCTGGAGGTCTCCATCATGTCCACCATCGATTGCGATACACCCCGTTCTTCGCTGGGTGAACCCGCGTGGCGAGCTGTTTGCAAGACAGCCGCCGAGCACGCCCAGCGTGGTTGTGGCCTGTCCTGGGACCACTGGGTCACGCTTTTCAGTTCGGAGATCGACGCGCAAGCCAGTCGATTGCCGGAAGAGCAACGCGCACAGGCGCTGCAGATCGCACAGGAATGGGGCTACGCCACACCGGCCGAAAGGCAGGAAACCCAGGACTGGAACGCCGAAAACGGCTACTGCTCGCACGGAATCGAACTGGGTTATTGCCCGTCCGGTTGCGATTCGGACTATTGAGGTCCGGCACACGTCATCGCCGCTTGCGCGGCTTTTCTCCACCCCTTGGGGCAGCACCTGCCTCAGGGGCGGTGCTGTTTCCGATTCACCGAGGACATCACCATGAGTCGGCACTACTTCGACACCGTTCACAAGGGCTTTCCCATCACCGTCGTACTGGGCTGGGACCGGCCGGCAAATTACTTCTTCCTATTCATCGAAAAGCCGGCCGAGCTGATCGACGATACCGCGAAGGTCGAGAGCGACGACTTCTTGTACAGCAACCTGCACGAGAGCGACCCGTTCAACCACTACCTGGACTACTACCGAGTGGTCCTGCGCCATTTCCACATCGACGTGCCCGAAAGCATGTTCACCGAAGTCCAACAGGACTGCGAGGGCAACGTTGGCAACCGTGTAGTCAAGCATCAGGCCGACGGCTCGTTCACCGAACAGACGTTCTGAACGCCCAAGCGGATCGAACACCTTATCCGCATTCCTTCATGCCTAACGGGGCATTCGCTGCCCCTGCGGGCGGTGCTGCCCCTCATTTCATCGAGGACACCACCATGCACGCACACACTTCATCCACCACGCTGTTCCACATCGACGAATGCCCGGACGTTATGGCCGACGCTTGCGTCGGCGATGACCAGGGCAACCTGATCTTCCTGTCCATCTGGGCGCGCGACACCGCCGTCCAGCAGTTCCTTGCACGCCTGACCCTCGGGCGCGACGAGCAGGGACTGGACCAGTTCCACGTCATCACCGACCAGGGCGGCAGCGTCCCGGTATTCATCGGCAACGTCGATCGCCTGGAAAAGCGCATCACGCGCGCCTACCGGCGAACGCTGTTCGGTTCGCTGTCCAACGTGTGGCTGTTCGACCGGCGCTGCGTCAAGCCCGACAAGGCCAACGCCAGCGCATTGGCACTGCTGCCACGTGACAGCGCCCACCGGCTTGACCGCCTGTGGATGCTGGTGCGGGACACCTGCCCGTTGCCGCTGCTCGACCACTGGCGCGAGACCGTGCTGGAACTGCTGCAAAGCCGCGAGATGCTGGCCCGCCTTCCGTCCGCCCTCGGGCCGCTGGAAGGCCATCGGCTCGCCATCGACGTGCCGGCGCTGAGCTTGGCGCTGGGCTCCCTGATCCGCAGTGACGCGCTCACCGCCTATCCCTATCCGGCCAAGATTTGGACGCCGGAAGCGGTGGCGGCTTGACCCACCCTCGGAGGCACGCCTTGGCGTGCTTCCGTCATTCATCCCCGCCAACCAGGAGACTTCCATGGCTCTCATGTTCCCGCGGCTCGCCCGCAATTTCGCCAAAAATGGGTACTACCCGACCGACGAACCCACGCTCGAAAGAGCCCTCAACGCACTGATGCCCAGCGACGGGCCGATGTGCATCCTCGATCCCTGCGCCGGTGAAGGCGTGGCAATCG
Source organism: Pseudomonas sp. HMSC067G02 (assembly GCF_001813485.1). Taxonomy (NCBI): domain Bacteria; kingdom Pseudomonadati; phylum Pseudomonadota; class Gammaproteobacteria; order Pseudomonadales; family Pseudomonadaceae; genus Pseudomonas; species Pseudomonas sp. HMSC067G02. The sequence continues at coordinate 70,485 of NZ_KV812720.1, read as the reverse complement.
CCGAAGCCTCTCATGCCCTCGGGCGCGAACAGGCCAAGGCGTTCGCCGTCGAATTCGACGCCGAGCGGGCGCGCCATGCCCGCGGCCTGGTCGATCACTGCCTGCACGCGGACCTGATGGACACGATGATCTCCAAGCAGTCCTTCGGACTACTGTGGCTGAATCCACCGTATGGCGACCTGTCCAAGGACGTCAACGGCAACATCGGCTATCAGGGCCAGGGCCGTGCCCGCCTCGAAAAGCTGTTCTATCAGCGTTCGCTGTCGCTGTTGCAATACAGCGGCGTGCTGGTCTTCATCGTCCCCGGCTACGTGCTCGACGCGGAGCTGGTCGGCTGGTTGACGCGCCACTACACCGATCTGCGTATCTACCGAGCGGTGGAAACGCAGTTCAAGCAGGTGGTGATCTTCGGCCGCCGGGTCCGTCAGCGGGAGCTGGCACCCGATGGCGTCAAGGCCGTGCGCAATCTGCTGCTGCAGGTTGGGCTTGGCGAAGTCGAAGCCGAGGAACTGCCGAGCGAATGGCCGTTCCTGCCGTACATCGTCCCCGCCAGTCCGGCCGAGCCGGAGCATTTCTTCCGCGTGACGATGGAGCCCGAACAGTTCGCCGACGAGGTTGGCCGGCTGCAAGGCCTTTGGCCGTCGCTGGACACGCACTTGGGGACCGCGCAGCAGTCGCTGCGTCCACCGGCGCGGGCCTTGTCCCACTGGCATCTCGCCCTGGCTCTGGCCGCGGGCGCGATCTCCGGCGTCGTGCGCTCCCAGACGGGGCGCGTGCTCGTCGTCAAAGGTGACACCCACAAGGACAAGACGCTCCAGCGGGAATTCACCGAACGCGAAGACGGCTCCATCGCCGAGACACGCATCCTCACCGACAAGTTTGTGCCCGTTATCCGCGCGTGGGACATGACGCCTGGCTCCCCGACAAGGGGCGAGGTGCTGACCATTCGCTGATCCACCGGACGCGCTGCCGTCCTGCTGTACCACATCGAAGGAGAAACACCATGTTCCCCAATCCGTTCAAGCGGCCTGCGCCGCGCAAGCAACCCTTGTTCGCACCGAGTACGTTGAAGTTGAGCGAGAAGGTGCATTGGCTGGCTCGGCGAGGCCTGATCGACCCCTTGGCCTATGTCCAGCGCCATGTGCGCGGGGACTGGGGCGAGATCGATGAGGCCACCCGCCAAGCCAACGACGTCGCAATCCAACAGGACAACCTGATGATCTCCCAGTACCGGATCACGCCGGAACTGGTGTTGCTCGTGAAGACCAGCGAAGACCACCAGACCACGGTGGTCCAGCTTCCCGAAGAGCGCGACCTGATCTGAAGGCGCCGCCTCGTCATCCCATCCACTTGACGGAGCCACTTCACTCCGCCAGGGGTGTCGTGGCTCAATAGCCTTTCAAGGAGGAGCCCATGGCATCGCATCGCATCGAAACCTACTGCCAGAGGCTGGCGTTCCCCATCGGGGCGCTCATCTTCAGCCGAGGCATTGATCGCCTTGTCCGCGCGGGTCGCCTGGACCCGATTCCGTACTTCAGGCGCCACACCCGTGGCGACTGGGGTGACGTCAACGTCTGCCAATGGCACGCCAACGGCGTTGCACTTCAATCGGGCGCGTCGCTGGAATCGCACTATGTGATCCACCCGGGACTCGCCATTCGCATCATCACCGATGCGGGGCGCAGCGTCACTGCCATCGTGCTGCCGTCCGAAGACTGAGCACGGTTCACCCGCAGGCCACTCAGGCCAGCATCTTCAACCACCTTCGGCCGCGCGCCGATTTCCTTCCCACCACGGGGCATGCCATTGCCCCGCTGGGGGTGGTGCATGCCCCATTTTTCATTGGAGCATCACAATGTCCTTCGATCTCGAAACCACTGCCGCTGACGCCGCGCCCGTACAGGGCGAACTGCTCGACGCGGAATCATCCCCTCTGACCCTGAGCCTTCAGGATTTCGTCGGCGAGTTCGGCGACGAACTGCTCGACGCCCTCAACAGCGCCAACCCGCCTGTCTATACCGGCCAACCGCAGGCGCACCGGCAGCTCATCGTCGCCAGCCTCAAACGCAAGCTGTTCCCGGCCCAGGCCGAAGTCGTCCACGCCGCCGCCGAGCTGCTGATCGACCGTGGCGAACGCGCCGCGATCGTCAATGGCGAGATGGGCTGTGGTAAGACGACCGTTGGCATCGCCGCGGCCGCCGTGCTCAACGCCGAAGGCTACCGCCGCACTCTGGTCCTGTCGCCACCGCACTTGGTTTACAAGTGGCGGCGGGAGATCCAGGAGACGGTGGCCGGCGCCAAGGTATGGGTGCTCAATGGGCCGGATACGCTCGTCAAGCTCCTCAAGCTGCGTGAGCAGTTGGGCGTGCAGCCCACGGGCCAGGAGTTCTTCGTCCTGGGGCGCGTCAGGATGCGGATGGGTTTCCACTGGAAGCCCGTCTTCACCCAGCGGCGCACCCGCCACGGCGACGTGGCGGCCTGCCCGGACTGCGGCACGGTCATCACCGACCTCGACGGCGAGCCGGTCAACCCGGTCGCGCTCGAAGCCGAGGAGTACCGCAGGAAGTGCAGCCATTGCGCTGCGCCCCTGTGGACGCTGATCCGCCCGCGCAGCCTGTCCGGCAGCGACCAGTCCTCGGCCGTCCTCAAAGCCCTGAAGCGCATCCCGACCATCGGGGAAGTCACTGCGCAGAAGCTGATGCAGAAGTTCGGTGACGGCTTCCTGGCCTCGATGCTGGGCGACAACATCCACGAGGTGCGACCTGAAGTCGCGTAATTGATTGTCTCAACTACCGCAAGGTAGTCAGGAGACCTGATGTTCCGTCATCAGTAGCCTACCGGCACATGCAGGACTGGCAACAGTCTTGTGTGAAGCTGCCGGGACAATGTACCTGCCCGAAAGGGAAAGTCGGAACGCGAGAACCGACCACGCCTGCGAGCATCAATGCGGGTGCGGGGCTAGGCTGGGTGGTATGACCAACAAATGTGAACCGCTATCTAAACACCGTTATGTTGAACAAGCCAAAGATGCTGACAGGCTTGAGCCAAAAGGCACGCAACTGGACTGCTTCTTTTCGTGTGGAGCAGCACGGACATTCAAGTTGCCGGTGGAAAGGCGGGGGTCTAACCCACTCTTGTCAATTACTCGAAACAGGGTAAGCCCGTATCTCTGCCTCTCGGGGCAGGCGAACCGTAAGGAACGCTGTTAGGGATGCGGGTAAAGGAACGTGGAAAAAGCGAACGCCGGCCTGTAACGGGTCGGATAGGGATTGAGCCGTAAGGCGACATCATCCCGCGCGAAAGCGAGCAGACTTCCACATGGTCTTTCTCTACGAGATTGCTTGATCAACCTTATTTTCTAAGAGGGAATTGCAGATGACTACGCAAGAAATTTGCGCGGGTGCGCCCTCACATGAATCGGTCACATGGCACAGCATCGACTGGGCTCAATGTCATCGTGAAGTGCGAAGGCTCCAAGCGCGTATCGTAAAGGCAACACGGGAAGGTCGCTGGGGCAAGGTGAAAGCCTTGCAATGGCTGCTGACCCACTCGTTTAGCGGCAAAGCTATGGCCGTGAAGCGGGTGACCGAAAATCGTGGAAAGGCAACGCCGGGGGTGGACAAGGTGACTTGGTCAACCCCGGAGGCCAAAGGTAGGGCCGTCGAAACACTTGGCCGGCACGGCTACAAGCCGCAGCCGCTCAGGAGGTTGATGATCCCCAAGGCGAACGGGAAGATGCGCCCGTTGGGAATCCCGACTATGAGGGACCGTGCCATGCAGGCGTTATACCTGCTGGCATTGGAACCGATTAGCGAGACGACCGGCGACCGCAACTCCTATGGCTTTAGGCCTGGACGCGCTACGGCAGATGCCGTCGAGTACTGCTTCAAGGTACTCGCCCGAAAGGATTGCGCGGAATGGGTTCTGGACGCCGATATTTCCGGTTGCTTTGACAACATCGACCACTCTTGGCTCCTTGCATCCATCCCCATGGATCGCAAGGTTCTATCCAAGTGGTTGAAGTCTGGCTTCATCGAAAATGGCAGCTTCTTTCCGACAGAAGCTGGAACGCCGCAAGGCGGCATCATCTCCCCGGTGCTTGCGAACATGGCATTGGATGGTCTTCAACGCGAGTTGGAGAAGGCGTTTCCGCGCTCAACAGTGCAGGGGCGTCGAGCGAAGCTCAATCTGGTTCGATACGCGGACGACTTTGTGATTACCGGAGCCACGCAAGAGTTCTTGCGTGACGAAGTAATGCCGGTAGTCATCGAGTTTCTGGCTAAGCGGGGTCTCTCGCTCTCGCCGGAAAAGACGCGGATCGTCAATATCAGTGAAGGCTTTGACTTCCTCGGCCAAAACATTCGCAAGTACAGCGGAAAGCTGATCATCAAACCCTCAACCAAGAGCGTTGTCACGCTTTTGGCCAAGGTGAAAGAGGCAGTCACCGCTCATCGGGCATCAAAGCAGGCGGATCTGATACGGACACTCAATCCTGTCATCAAGGGTTGGGCGATGTACCACAGGCACGCATGTTCGAGCGAGGTGTTCCAGAAGGTGGACAACCAGATATGGCGTTATCTCTGGCATTGGGCCAAGCGCAGGCATCCGAAGCGGGGCGTAAGGTGGGTGAAGGAGAGATACTTTCACCAATTGAAGTTCCGTAGCTGGGTGTTTGCCGACAGGACGAATGTGCCGACATCAGGCGTAGTACCGACACTGGCATTAGCCAGCAAGGTAAAGATTGCTCGCCACAGCATGATCAAAGGCGATGCCAATCCTTTCGATCCCGAATGGGAAACCTATTTTGAGGCTCGTCTGGGCTTCAAGATGGTAGGTCAACTGAAGGGCCGTCAACGTCTGTTGAGACTATGGTTGGATCAGGAAGGGTTCTGCCCTATCTGTCAAACAAAGATCACGAGTGAGACGGGATGGCATGTCCATCACATCACGCGAAGGGTCGATGGGGGTTCTGACAACCCCTCCAATCTGGTCTTGGTACATCAGAACTGTCACAACCTGATCCATGTCCGCGGTATTGAGGTAGTGAAACCGGTTCCCGCAAGGGGACTTTGAAAGGCTTGAGCCGCATACCGGGAAACTGGTACGTGCGGTTCTTAGGGGGGGATGGGCCAGCAATGGCTTGTCCCTACCCGACTTCATCAACCTCATGGATGGCAACGGCGAGCTGGTGTTTTCCGACCGTCAAGCCACGCGCATGGAACGTGCGATGGCCAACATGGAGTTCGGCTTTGGCGAGGGCGGTTATCAACCCTCGGAGTTCATCAAGAGGTACTTGCCGCAAGGTACGTTCGACCTGCTCATCGCTGATGAAGCGCATGAGTACAAGAACGGGGGCAGTGCCCAGGGCCAGGCCATGGGCGTGCTGGCGGCGAAGGCTCGCAAGACCTTGCTGCTGACTGGCACGCTGATGGGCGGCTACGGTGATGATCTTTTTCACCTGCTGTTCCGAGCCCTTCCGGGGCGGATGATCGAAGACGGCTACCGCCCGACCACGAGCGGCAGCATGACCTCGGCTGCGATGGCGTTCATGCGCGATCACGGGGTGTTGAAGGACATCTACTCCGAGAGCACCGGCACGGCGCACAAGACGGCCAAGGGCACCAAGGTATCGGTGCGCACGGTCAAGGCCCCGGGCTTCGGCCCCAAGGGCGTCTTGCGCTGCATCCTGCCATTCACGATCTTCCTCAAGCTCAAGGACATCGGCGGCAACGTCCTGCCGCCGTATGACGAGGAGTTCCGTGAAGTCGCGATGGACACGGCGCAAGCCGCGGCCTACCGCGATCTGGCGGGTCGGCTGACCGCCGAGCTGAAACAGGCTCTGGCGCGACGCGATACGACCTTGCTGGGTGTGGTCCTCAACGTGCTGCTGGCCTGGCCGGATTGCTGCTTCCGGTCGGAGACCGTGGTGCATCCGCGCACGCGCAACACCTTGGCGTTTGTCCCGGCTCAGTTCAACGAGTTCGAGATCAGCCCCAAGGAGCGTGAGCTGATCGACATCTGCAAAGAGGAGAAGGCGCAGGGCCGCAAGGTCCTGGCCTACACGGTCTATACCGGCACGCGCGACACCACGTCGCGCCTGAAGGTGTTGCTGGAGCAGGAAGGCTTCAAGGTGGCGGTGCTGCGCGCGAGCGTGGATGCCAGCCGCCGCGAAGACTGGATCGCCGAGCAACTGGACCGTGGCATCGACGTGCTCATCACCAACCCCGAGTTGGTCAAGACGGGGCTGGACCTGTTGGAGTTCCCGACGATCGTGTTCATGCAGTCGGGCTACAACGTGTACTCGCTCCAGCAGGCGGCACGCCGCTCCTGGCGCATCGGGCAGAAGCAGCCCGTGCGTGTGATCTACCTCGGCTACGCCGGTTCCTCGCAGATGACCTGCCTGGAGCTGATGGCCAAGAAGATCATGGTCTCGCAGTCCACCTCGGGCGACGTGCCCGAATCCGGGCTCGATGTCCTGAACCAGGACGGTGATTCCGTCGAGGTCGCACTGGCCCGGCAGCTTGTCGCCGCATGACACGTTCCACTTACGGCCCTTCGGGGCCGTTTTTTTTGCCGCTCCCGGTAAATCGGACGCTGCCTGGTTCGCATTGTTTGCTGCCGCTCGCGGCCTGAGCGGCGATGGTGAGGGCTGGATGTTTCAGGACGCCGAGTTATGTGCCCCTCTCCACCGTGGTTTCACTATCCCGAACGCCGCCTTCTGGCGGGATTTCTCGGCCTGCTGTGGTCGGTGCTGGCCGGTGGCTGCGCGACGACGACTGCGCCGGTCGCGCCCGACACCATCGCGGAAGTCTTGGCCGCGCCTGAACCCGAGGCTTCCGAGTACATCCCGGTCGTGCGCTACGCCCGCTACACACTGGTCGAACTGGCACCCATGGCGGCGCAGCGCGACCTGTTGTTGCAGACCATCGACGTGTCCATGCCCGAGGATGCCCGCGCCACGGTCGGGGATGGGCTTCGGCACGTGCTCAAACGCAGCGGCTATGGCCTGTGCCAGACCGCGCATGCCGTGATCGAGCTGTACGCGCTGCCGTTGCCGGCGGTACACCTGCACCTCGGCCCCATGACCTTGCGCGATGCGCTGCTCACGCTGGCTGGCCCGGCCTGGGAACTGCACGCGGATGACCGCGCACGGCAAATCTGCTTCGAGCGGCCCGGCGATCGCGCGGTCGCCGAGTCCCCATCCGAGCCACCCGCCACCGAGGCGGTGCAGACGTTCCCGCTGGCACCCATGGTTTCGGGAGGCCAGCCATGAACGCCCCGCAACCTGCCCAGCGATCGACCGCCGCCGTGGTGGTGCAGAGCCTGATGTGGCTCTGGTTGATCTTCCTCAGCGTCTTGGCGGCCCTGGGCTACCAGGCCCTCAGCGACCAGGCCGACCAGGAGCGGCTGGATTCCCGCCTGCAACGCCTGGAAGCGCAGGCAACTGGCTTGGCCGAGACGATCGAGGCCATCCAGCAGCGCCCGGCCGTCGCGACGGACGCTGACCTCAAAGACACCCGCCAGATTCTGGAAGCACGCGCGGCCCAGGTCGAGAAATCTCTCAGTGGCTACGCAGCGGCCGACGACCTCCAGGCGCTGCGCGCGGAGGTCGAGCAGATCAAGGCGCGCCAAGCCGCCGCGCGTGCCACCGCACCCGCCCAGCGGCGCGCATCGCGCACGTCCGCCGCCTCCAAGACCGAGCTGCCGCCGCTGCCATTCCGCGTCGTCGGCGCCGAACTGCGCGCCGGCCAGCGCAGCGTGTCCGTCGCGCCGAGCATCGGGGACTTCACGCCCGCCCAACTTCAGGTGCTGCTGCCCGGGGATGCGGTCGGCCCGTGGCGCCTGCAGGCGATCGAGGGCAACACCGCAGTGTTCCAGGCCGGCAACCAGACCCGCCGCGTGGCGATTCCCTGACCGGAGCACCCCATGAAGCCGTCGATCCTCCTTTTCGCGGTCCTGGTGGCGTCGTCGCAATGGCCCGCCTGGGCGCAGCAGCCCGCAACGACCTCGGCGCGCAACGCACAGAGCCAGGAGCGCCCGCTGGCCGCCCGCGTGCTGGACGACCGGGTGGCAACCGAATGGGGCTTGCAGCCACAAGAATGGGCACGCTACCGCGAGCTGATGGATGGGCCGCTGGGTATCTACTCGCCCAACCTGGACCCGCTGTCCGCCCTGGGCATCGAAGCTCGCACGGACGAAGAACGGCGCCGCTATGCGGAACTGCAGGTGCAGGTGGAAGCGCGCCGCGTCGAGAAGCTGCTCGCCTACCAGCGCGCCTACGACGAGGCCTGGCAGCGCCTGAATCCGGGGATGCAGCGCGTGAACCTGCCCGACGACAAGCCGGGCGCCGGCCCATCCAGCAGTCCCTTGCGCGGCAGCGGCCGCATGGCGGTGTTCGTCAAGGACGGCTGCGCAGCCTGCGGACAGCTCGTGCAGCGCCTGCAATCCTCGGGCGCGGAGTTCGACCTGTACATGGTGGGCAGCCGCCAGGATGACGCGCGCATCCGCGACTGGGCCAAGCGCGCGCAGATCGACCCGGCGCGCGTGCGCGCCGGCAGCATCACGCTCAACCACGACGGCGGCCGCTGGCTGTCACTGGGCCTGCCCGGCGATCTGCCCGCCGCCGTGCGCGAAGTGAACGGCCAATGGCAGCGCCAGCCGTAGCCATGCCCCTGCGCGCACTGGTGCTCACTGCCGGCCTGTATGCCGTTGCCGCCCTGGCCCAGGAGGTTCCGCCACCGGCTTACCAGCTTGCCGCCCAGCGCGCAGGCATCCCCTCGACCGTGCTCTACGCCGTGGCCTTGCAGGAGAGCGGCATCCGGCGCAACGGGCGCCTGGTGCCGTGGCCGTGGTCCCTCAACGTCGCCGGCCAGTCGCGCCGCTTCGCCACGCGCGCCGACGCCTGCGCTGGCCTGCAGCAGGCGATGCGCGCCACGCCGCACACGCGCATTGATGCGGGCCTGGGCCAGATCAACCTCGGCTACCACAAGCACCGCTTTACCGGCGCGTGCGACCTGCTGGATCCGTATCGCAACCTGGCCGTTGCCGCCGAGATCCTGAAGGAGCAGCACACCCCCGGCGAGGACTGGCTGCTGGCGATCGGCCGCTACCACCGCCCCGCAGGCGGCGAGCCCGCCGCCCGCTATCGGCGCAGCGTGTCGCGCCACCTTGCCCGCGTGCAGGGCACGCGACCAGCCGCCGCGGTCCTCGCGGCGCGCCAGGAGACCTCCCCATGACGAAACCCCATCCCGCCCATCTCGCGTTCACGGGCCTACTCATGCTGCTGTCAGGCCTGCCGCTGGCCTCGCGTGCCGGCGAGCCACTGATCGTTGTCGAGGACCGTGGCGGCACGTCGGCATTGCCGTACTACGAAGCCCTGAATCTCCAGCCGCGCGCCAACGCACCGGCGCGGCCGTCCATCCCGACGCCCCAGGTTCCTGCCACACGGGCGGACGAAGCCGCGATGCTGCCGGTGCGCAGCGCCAAGCTCACGCCCGGCACCGTCGCGCGACGGGTGATCGAAGCGCCCGGCCTGCGGCCGTTCGTGGTCATCGGCGACGACGAGGCTTCCCGGGCCTGGTTGCAGCGCCGCGCCGCCGCTTTGCGCGAACGTGGCGCGGTCGGCCTGGTCGTCAACGTCGAGACCGCGCAGGGCCTGGCGCGGCTGCGCGCCCTGGTGCCGGGCGTGCCGCTCGCGCCCGTGGCCGGCGACGACCTGGCCGATCGCCTGGGCCTGCGGCACTACCCGGCGCTGATCACGGCCACCGGCATCGAGCAATGAAGCCATGTCGGGCAAACAGCCGGTCGAGGTTCTGCTACGCCCAGCGGTGGAGCTATACACCGTCGCGGCGTGTGCAGGCGCCGCGTTTCTGTGCCTGGTGGCCCCATGGTCGCTCGCGCTGAGCCCGGCCATGGGCATCGGCAGCGCCTTGGCGTTCGGCGCCTACGGCGCGATCCGCTACCGCGATGCCCGCATCATCCTGCGCTACCGGCGCAACATCCGCCGTCTGCCGCGTTACGTGATGACCAGCAAGGACGTGCCGGTCAGCCAGCAGCGCCTATTCGTGGGGCGCGGCTTTCTCTGGGAGCAGAAGCACACGCATCGGCTGATGCAGACGTACCGGCCCGAGTTCCGCCGCTACGTCGAGCCGACGCCGGCCTACCGGCTGACCAGGCGCCTGGAGGAACGGCTGGAGTTCGCGCCATTGCCGCTCTCGCGCCTGCCGAAGCTCACCGGCTGGGACGCGCCTTTCAACCCCGTGCGCCCGTTGCCGCCTGTCGGCGGCCTGCCAAGGCTGCACGGCATCGAGCCCGACGAAGTGGACGTCAGCCTGCCGCTGGGCGAGCGCGTCGGGCACTCGCTGGTGCTGGGCACCACGCGGGTGGGCAAGACGCGCCTGGCCGAGTTGTTCGTCACGCAGGACATCCGCCGCAGGAATGCTGCCGGCGAGCATGAGGTCGTCATCGTCATCGACCCCAAGGGGGATGCCGATCTCTTGAAACGGATGTACGTCGAAGCCCAGCGCGCTGGCCGCGAAGGCGAGTTCTACATCTTCCACTTGGGCTGGCCGGAAATCAGCGCCCGCTACAACGCCGTGGGCCGCTTCGGTCGGATCTCGGAAGTGGCGACACGCATCGCGGGGCAGCTCTCCGGCGAAGGCAACAGCGCGGCGTTCCGCGAGTTCGCATGGCGCTTCGTGAACATCATCGCCCGCGCCCTGGTGGAACTGGGGCAGCGCCCGGACTACATGCTGATCCAGCGCCACGTCATCAACATCGACGCGCTGTTCATTGAGTACGCCCAGCACTACTTTGCCAAGACGGAGCCCAAGGCCTGGGAGGTGATCGTCCAGATCGAGGCCAAGCTCAACGAGAAGAACATCCCAAGGAACATGATCGGGCGCGAGAAGCGTGTGGTGGCGCTGGAGCAATACCTCTCCCAGGCGCGCAACTACGACCCTGTGCTCGATGGCCTGCGCTCGGCGGTGCGCTACGACAAGACCTACTTCGACAAGATCGTTGCATCGCTGCTGCCGCTGCTGGAAAAGCTCACGAGCGGCAAGATCGCCCAGCTCCTGGCGCCGAACTACTCCGACCTGGCCGACCCGCGCCCGATCTTCGACTGGATGCAGGTCATCCGAAAGCGGGCCATCGTCTATGTGGGTCTGGATGCGTTGTCTGACGCCGAGGTCGCCGCAGCGGTCGGCAATTCGATGTTCTCTGACCTGGTTTCGGTGGCCGGACACATCTACAAGCACGGAATCGACGATGGCCTGCCCGGCGCAGTGGCTGGCGCTCGCGTGCCGATCAACGTGCACGCGGACGAATTCAATGAACTGATGGGCGATGAATTCATCCCGCTCATCAACAAGGGCGGCGGTGCCGGCCTGCAAGTCACGGCGTACACGCAGACGCTCTCGGACATCGAGGCCCGCATCGGAAATCGCGCGAAGGCCGGCCAAGTGATCGGGAATTTCAACAATTTATTCATGTTGCGCGTGCGCGAGACGGCCACCGCGGAACTGCTGACGAGGCAGTTGCCGAAGGTCGAGGTCTATACAACCACCATCGTCTCGGGCGCGACGGACAGCTCAGACATCCGCGGCGCGACGGATTTCACGTCGAACACCCAGGACCGCATCAGCATGGCCAGCGTGCCGATGATCGAGCCGTCACACGTCGTCGGCCTGCCCAAGGGCCAGTGCTTCGCGCTGCTGCAGGGCGGCCAGCTCTGGAAGGTGCGTATGCCGCTGCCGGCGCCGGACCCGGATGAAGTGATGCCGGCGGACCTGCAGCAACTGGCCGGGTACATGCGCCAGAGCTACAGCGAGGCCACGCAGTGGTGGGAGTTCACCAGCTCGTCGGCCTTGCAGGATGCGGCCTTGCCCGACGACCTGCTGGACGATGCCGCTGCGGCCGAGCCCGGCGCGGTGGCCACCGGCGCCGACGATGGCGCGGGCAACGAGGCCGTGCCATGAAGGATGCCGCCTCGACCGCGCAGCGGGAGCAGAACCATCGCCAAGGCTTGATCGTCGGCACCATCACCTTACCGTTCCGGCTGCTCGGGGTGCTCATTGGCTCGCTGCTGTTCTCGATCGTGGTGGAGTGCGCCGGCATGCACCTGTTCTGGAAGGACCAGGGCTGGCGCCACTCCCAGCAGATGCTGCGGTACGAACTCGGGCACCTGTCCAACCACTTCACGCGCAGCGTGGTGGTACAGGAGCCCGGGCGCACGGCGCACGAGTTGGTGGATACCGGGTACGAGTGGGTGTTCGTGCGCTCGGGGTTGCTGGAGCGCATGAGCCAGACCGCCGAGCGCGTCCGCGCGCCCAGCCACGGGCAGAGCCGCAACTTCCGCTACTACATCAGCCAAGTCTATGTCTGGGCCGAAAGCTACCTGATCGCTGCGGCCTTCACGACGCTCACCTTCCTGGTGCGCCTGCTGGTCCTGGTGCTCACGCTGCCGCTGATCCTCACGGCGGCATTCGTCGGCCTGATTGACGGCCTGGTGCGACGGGATGTGCGCCGGTTCGGCGCGGGCCGCGAATCCGGCTTCATCTACCACCGCGCGAAGGCCAGCCTGATGCCGTTGGCCGTGCTGCCTTGGGTCACCTATCTCGCTCTGCCCATATCGGTGCATCCTCTGGTCATCCTGCTGCCCAGCGCGGCGTTGCTGGGGATGGCAGTCAGCCTGACCGCAGGCAGCTTCAAGAAGTACTTATGAGGTGACACGGGCGGCACGGCTCTGCAAAGCCGTGTGCCGTTCATCGGTTCTGCAGGGTATCAAGAGCAGCATCCAACGCCGTAACCGCCTCGACGACCGTTCTTACCGTCGCCCGATCAAACTCATGATCGCGCTGAGCGTCGTGCACACCGCTATTGAGGTAACCCCATTCAATACTCGTACCGCTGACATTGAGCAGCCGGACCAACGCCCCTACGGCATCCGGCGCACCCGCATGTTGCGCCGCGATACGCTCGACGGCCGACCGCAACTTGGTGCATTTATTGTTCAGCTCCCAAGGCGCGCGGGGCCCGCTCAGCTTGATGTCGATCCGGCCGTCCGCCCGCCGACCCAGCCACGTCCACAGGCGGTCCGTCAGACTCTCCAGCGCCGGCCGGGCCTGACGCAGTGCCTCGCGTTTCTCGTCAGCCGCCAACGCCTGCTGGGCCAGAAGAACATAGTTCTTCGCTGGCGGGTCGCTGTCGACCCGCAGTTCGTGCTCTCCCTGATGCGGGAGAAACTTGTAGCGCTTAATGGCCGCGGCGCGGCGCACGCCCAACTCCTGCTGGATGCGGTGCAGGAACTCCTCTGCGTGCGAGGTGAGGATAACCTGCTTGCCGTGGAGCAAACCGTCCTCGAAGAAGGTACGCCAGATGCCATCGCGATGGTCGTCGTCGATCGCGTTGACGACGTCATCGAATATGACCACGGGGCAGCCCTGCGCGAGGTTCTTGGCAAGCAGAATCGCCAGGCCCAGGCATTTGATGTGCCCTTCGCTGAAGACGATCAACGCGTCGTAGCGCGCGCCCGGCTCGCCGGCGAACTCCACCTCGATCTTGCCGTTCTCGGCCACGGGCAACCACAGCGCGTGCAGCAGATCGCCGGGCGGATCGGCCCGGTTGAATGCGTTGTAGAGATGGCGGGCTTGGTCTCCCAGCCCCTGTAGCAGAACCCCCGGCAGAGCGGTCAGGTATGCCTGAATCTCGGGCAGGAAGCCGTCGTAGGCGGCCTTGACCCGCTGATGGTGCACCACCACCGGCATTTCGTCCGTGGCCGCCTGGATCAGGCCGCGGTTCGCGTCGTCGAATTGGGCCACGGTTTGGCGGGCGGCCGCCAGCTCCTGATCCGCAGTCGTGCGCATGGTCCGCAGCCGTTCGATCTCCAGCTGATGCTGTTGCAGGCGGTCCCGCTCCTGGGCCATCGCGCCGCGCTGGGCATTCACGTCGCGCGCCTGCGCGTCGAAGCCTTCGATGATCTGTGCGATCCGTAAGAGGGCTTGCCAGGCGCGCTGGTCCCCATTCACCCCGCCGCCGAGCCAATTGCCCGCCGACGTGGGAGGCAGCAGTGGCAGGCCCGCGGCCTGCGATTCGGCAGGACAAGCGACCCCAGCCGCCGCCACCACGCGGCGCATTTCGTCACACAGCGCTCGGACCGCCTCGCTCAACTGTGTCCGATGCCCGGCCTCCTGCTGCTGCAGGACGGCCAGTTGCGCGAGCTGCTCCAGGCCCATTCGCGCCCTGGCGAACGGGTCCTGCGCCACGGCGGCCAGTTCGGTTCCACATGCCGGACACGCGGTCGCCCCGTCCGCCAACGCTTGCACGGCCTCGTAGAGCTTCGCGTACGACACCTCGCCGGCGCGGGCCGCGAGTTGCGCGGAAGACGCTTGCCACAGTCCCTGGACGCGGTAGGCCTCTGCCAGCAACGCTTGCAGGCGGGCCTGGGTCACCTCGTGAATGGCAGGCGGGTTGGCGTCCAGCTGAGCCTGGACATACGGTAGCCGTCCTTGCTGCTGCGGCGTACCCAGCAGCCAGTCCACGCAGGTTTGATAGGTCGCGCCAGGTGACATGCGCTGCGCCAAAGCTTGTTCCAGGCCCTCGACCGCTGCGATCTTCTGCGGGTAGGCGGCGATGGTCTGTTCGGAGTTCGCCAACTGCAGGCGACGCTGCGCCAGCTGCGCCGCCTGCACGCCGGCAAGCATCAGGTCCTGATCGAGCGAGGGGTTGAAGCCGCGCACGAACTCGCTGAACTGGTCCACGCCGAACAGGGTGGCGATGAGCTGGCGCTGATCGCTCGGGGTCCGCGCGGCGATTCGGGCGAAATCGTCGAGGCGGTTCTTCTCGATGAAGCAGAAGCGATACTCAGCTTCGTCGGGCTGGACGGCCTGCGCCTCGCCCGCCGCCGTAGACGACAGGACTGGCGCGATGTGGCGGCGCAGGCGAGCGTTGTTGCAGTACGTCCGCTGGTCGACCCGCTTGGCCTGCGCTTCGCTGATCGAACCGAGCATCGCCACTTCCAAGGCTTCGCAGAAGCTGCTCTTGCCGGTGCCGTTGGCACCGTAGACCAAGGTGATGTCATGGCTGAGGTCGAACGTCTCCTGCCGCATGAATCCTCGAAACGGCCCGACTTCGAGCTGGTGCAGTCGCCCGAGCGCCGGTCCGTTTTCGGGGCCGCGCGCGTCCCCGTCGTAGGCGACAGGCATCTGCGCCAGATGCGCGATGGCCAGCGGCGCCAAGCGCGTGGAGCGCCCCCGGCGTGCAGCACCGACCTCGGCCAGTGGCTGCAGGTGATCGAGCACCAGGTGCGCCAGCCGGCGCACGTCGTCGTGCACGTGCCGCTGCGTCAAGTGCGCCAGGAACCGGTGGTACTCCGAACGTATGCTTGCCACAGCGACCCCTCACTTGGTCAACCACTGACCGTAAGCCTCCACATCGATCATGGGGACCGTTCCACTGAACTGAAGCTGCGCGATCAGCTTGAAAAGAAACGCGGTCGCCGGCTTGTTTTCGTTGGTGTAGCTGTACGCGCCGCTGGCTTGGTCATAGAAAAAGTGCCCGTGGGCGGCAACGCATCCGATGTCCAGACGCCCCTCGGTGAGGTTTGCGTTCAGCGCCTTGTCCATGGATGGGCCCAATGCAGGACTCCATTCGCTCTCGAAGGTGAGCAAGCCACCCAGAATCGGAATCAACGGCTTCGCTGGGTAGGTCCCGCCAGCGTGCGGGATCGGCAGGCTCGTGCGGTGCAGCCTGCGCACACTGGCGACCTTCTCCTGGGCATAGGCCACAAGCCCCGCGTCAGCCGTCTGCTTGGCCTCGAACACGGCGTACACGCTTTCGGCTGGAATGATCGTCTCGTTCTCGTAGGTGAAGATAAAAGGCGAATATTGCCGATCAAACACCACCACATCGATCTGCTGGCTGAAGTTCCCCAGGCTGTCCACCACATGCGCCTTCGCCGCCTGGTACCGTTTGGGCAGATAGGTATCCAGCATGTCGATCCAGACGTTCTCGCTCGCATCCCCCTTCGTACCCGGGTGACCGAAGGTCTTGCGTACTACGGACAAGCGCTGCTGGATGTCTTCATGCAGGGACGACAGGAGCTGGGAAAGCGACCACTGGGACATGCTGTACCTCGATGGGACGTGTATGGAAGCCGATGGAATCAGGACAGTGGGAACTTGGGGCCAAACAGTGCGCGCCAGGCGCGAAGCGCTTCGATATTGCGACCACGACGCGCGTGGTCGATGGCGATGCTTGCGTCCTGGCTCGCCTGGAACAGCAGCTGCTGCGCGCGCTGCTTGCGCGCGGCATCCATATCGTTGCTGATCGCCGGGCCAAGTCCGGCGGGATCCGGCCACTCGTCATGAACACGATCGGCAAGCGTGGCAAAGAACGACTGGATCTCGCGATCGAACGATCCTCCCCAGCCGCCGTAAAGACACTCAAGGGCCATTACCTCGATCAGGAACGAGGGCTTCACCGGCTTCTGATCGCCGTGCTTGGGATTGTTGTTCCAGTACTTCACCATGCGCACGAGACCTTTCCACTCATTGCCATAGGCTTGGTGCGCTGCGGTCGCCTTGTCCTTATGGATCTCCGGGTCCGTCTTGATCCACTTTCCGGACGCCGTATCGGGGATCTCATACTGGTCGCCGGTGTCGAATGCGGGCACCGCATCCACGCTGACCACCCGGTAGTCCGTGTTGTCCTCCGCGTCGATGTGAACACCGAAATCCACGTTGATCGAGCGCGCCTGTTTGCGCACGGCCGCCGAACCGTATTTCTCCACCAATGCAGAGTGGAAATCATCCAGCACTACCGATGCGGCCTTGCCGTGGTAATGCTTCTCCGAGTCCTTCAGCACGAAGAAGATGTCGATATCCTTGAGCGGCTTCGTCTTCGTGTATCGAGCATAGGACCCGGTCAGGAAGCTGCGCGCAATGCCGAACTTGGTCTGCAGGTAGTCCCGCACTTCGTTCTGGCGTTGCGAGGCATTCTTCTGTTCGCGTTCGTTGAGTTCCAGACGCGACTTGAACTTGCGAAAAGCTTCATCGATCGACAGCATCAGCGTTGCCTCCAATATCCGGCCTGACCCGCCAGGCCGCTGTGTTCGACAGTCGAGCCTAGGCTCTGCTTGACCATTCCATCCGTCGAGCGATAACTTCCTTTGCTCCACCCCTCCACATCAGGCCGCCCTGGCTTTGTATCGAGCATTAACTTGTACTTGGCCTGCGATGGCAGCAGCCCAGCTTTCTTGATCGCGTACTTCAACTGCTCGGTATCTGTCCAGAAGCTGCCGTCGCCATCGGACCACCCATACACGATGTCGATATCCCATCGGGTCACGAGTTTGTCGGTTGCCGGGTTGTAGATCTCCAGAATCACCTTGCGCAGATCACCGGTCCCGAGCCACGTCTTGATGGCTCGGGTATTGCTCTCCCAGCGATCCGCGAAGTGCTCGGGGTCCAGCCCACTGAGCAGGATGATGTCTTTCAAGCTCTTGAGGATGTTGTCGGTCACATAGGTAACCGAGTGCGTGTACGAGTAGGTGGCGACGGTGCTCATGACTTGAGGAAACCTCCGAGGTCGAGCGACAGCGCTTGTCCAGCATCGGCCTGCGCCTGCGTGGCAATTCCTTGGCTCAAGTCCCGTGCAATGATGCGAGAACTGTGCTTTTTGAGCGCGGTTTGCACCCAGCCGAGCTGCTCCTTCGGACACGGCAGCGAGACTCCCCAGTCTCCCTTCAACGGCTCGAACCCCAAGACTTCTTCGTTGGCATCATCACCATCGATCGCGTCTTCGTCGAAGAGGCAGTAGATCCTGGTCCGTGGTCCATCGCATGTCGCAACGATGGGCGCGCTCTTGGGTGCCTGGTCGGCGATCAAGCTGGCGGCCACGCCCGCCACGGCCCTGAGTTCAGAGCGAGCCGTGCCGTCCTTGCCCTGAGTGAGCAGTTCGACAATGGCATCCCACGTCTGCAACGCATCGCGGTGCGGCGAGCTGCGAAACGTCCGGCTGACAACGGTGGTCATTTTTGCTTCCCTCCTTGAAGGCGCATTTGCGTTGCCTGTCGTATCGCACTGCGCAGGTGCTCTACGGAAAGCTTGTTCGGATCGATAGCCACTTGCGGGTCGGCCGCGAGGGCGTTGGCTACGACCTTGCGAATGGCCCGACCATCCAATCCGACGCACTCGCCAGCGCACGCGTCGAACTGGTGAGCCGAGGAAAGCTTGCCAATCCCCGGAAATGTCTTTGCCAGGCCATTCAGGCAGTCCACCAGGATCTGCTTGCAGGCATCCTTGCCGGGCAGTGGCACCTCCATCACCATGTCGCAACGAGATAGGAAGGCACTGTCGACGGCCTGTGGGAAGTTGCTGGTGGCCACGAACAGCAGATGCGGGTTGCGTTCGGCCAACATGTCCAACTGCACCAACACCGCGTCGGTGGCCCGGTGCACATCAACCGGGTTGGCTTCCAGGCTGAGCTTGGCTCGATCAGCCGCAAGCGTTTCGACCTCGTCCAGAAGGACGATCGTCGGGCCCGCCGCTGCGGATTCTGCGATCGATTGCGAGAACAGGTCTGCCACGGCGCGTTGAGTCTTTCCCATTGCAGAGCTCGTCAGCGTGTGAGGCTCTACTTCCAGCAATCGAAACTTCGCAGAAGAAAAAGATTCGGCCACACGATGCGCCAAGCCCCGTGCCAAGGAGGTCTTCCCAGTCCCCGGCGGGCCGACCAACAAGATCACGCCGTGCAGGGGGAGTACCGTGCGCTCCACCTTGGGGCGCACCGTGAAGTTGACGATCGCCTGTGACAGCAACTGCTTCTTGAGAGCTTCGTCCATGACGATGGAATCCCACAGGGCGCCCAGCGACGTGTCCGGCAGCTTCCAGCTTCGATGGATGCCTTTCGGCAAAGTGGCGTCTGATGAAGGATTCTTGGTCATCCGTGGCTCTCGGCGGGTCAGAGAATGGTGCGATAGGTCGCCAGCACCTTGGTCGTTTGCACAAGGCCCTGGCGCAGCAGGATTTCGAGATAGCGGTCCACCTCGATCGGCGGATGCTTGAGTTGGGCACGCTGGCGCTGCGCAGCCGACACCACGGCGGCCGCGTCCAGATCCAGTAGGTTGTCCACAAACTCATCGGGGTGCTGCGATTCGATGCCGTACGGAGCCAGCAGATCGTTCGGGAAATCCCGTTCGTTGAACGTCACAATCACGCTCGCACCGCAGCGAATCGCCGCAGCCAGGACGTGCCGGTCGTCCGGATCGGGCAATGTCAGGCCTGCCACGAGCGCTTCGTAGCCCTCCACCAAGCCGTCCGGAATTGCCCGGTCCATGAGATCCGACGTCCTGTCGACCTGAACCCGGGTGAGATCGGGGCGGTTGATCAACAGGTTGCGTTTCCACTCCTCATGAATGGCTTGGCTCCACCGCGCCCGGAAGCGGCCAGACAGGCCGAGCCACATCAGGAAATCCCGCAGTGGCGCGGGATATAGAACGCACGCGTCGTAGACGGCGGTGAATGGGGAATGCCTCATTCGTATCCCATTCCCAACTCTTGCGACTGCTGAGCGAGTTCGGCCATCGCCTGCTCACTGGCGCGCTCGCGCGCTTCCTTGTACTGCATCAGATCGGCGAACCTCACCCTGCGGTGCTTGCCGGTGCGATGAAATGCCAACACCCCATCTTCGAGCAGCTTGACGAAATGGGGACGGGACACGTTGAGCAAGTCCGCCGCCTCTTGGGTCGTCAGCTCTGCATGGACGGGCACCACCTTTACTGCATTGCCATCGGCCAACTCGGCCAGGATGTCGACCAGCAGGCGTAAAGCCGAGGTAGGCAGTTCCACCTGATGAGCCTGTTTGTGGTCATCAAAGATCTGGATGTGCTGCGTCTCGAACTGGGTTGCGAGGTAAGCCGCCAAGGCACGTTGACCCTGGACGGCTGCCTTCACCTCTCCCGCGGCGGGAAGGGTCATCTTGGATTGGGCAGTGGCGGTGGTCATGGGTAGCTCCTAAGCGAAAACGGTTGCAGAGCCGATCATATTCGAAATACTCGAAAAACGCAATAATCGAAGCGCGACCCGTGCTTTTGTAGGTTCGCTCGCAGCATGCCCAATCCGGTCGTCCGCCAGTTCCTATTGTTTGCGGCCTGAAACAGCCCTGATCTCCACGATCAACCCATTGCTGATCACACAGGAATGGCGCGATGGTGGCTTCGATCTGGCTGCGCGCCGCGCATCGCGGCGTGCCCACTTGTTTCGTGACGGCCCTCGTGCTGGGCCAGTCCCCGATGGCATTGGCCGAGTCCCCGGCGCAGCGCCAGGAGTTGGTCGCCGCGCTGCGCCAGCTCGACGCGCTGGAACGCACCGTCGCGGACAGCGCCGCGCATGCCCCCATCCAGCCGGGCGAGCGCTACCACTTCGATTACCCACGGCTGCTGGCTGACCTGGCGCGCGTGCGCGCCGGCATCCAGTTCCACCTGACGCCATCACGCGCTCAGCCGCGCGACCCCTCCGAACTGGCCGGCGACTACCGCACCGAGCGGGCCGCTTCGCCATCGCCGAAGACGACTGCGGAGGGCGAGCAATGAACGGCGCCCAGGTCTCGGCATTTCAAGCCAACAGCGGTATCGCGCCTTCCGCGATGGCGACCGTCCTGGTCGGCGTCGTGTTCGCGGTCCTGCTCGTGTGGGGCGTCTGGGCCATCCGAACGGCCTATGTGGGGTGGTCCGAGAGCCGCCTCAACCAGCGCCAGTTCCTCGGCGTCTGCATCCGCTTCGTCGCGATGTACCTCGTCCTGAGTTTCTTCCTCCTGTCCTGACATGAAAGGCCCGACCATGCACAACCGCAACCTCACTTCCCGTTTTGCCCAGCGCGCCGCCGTGGCCCTGGGCGCCGCCGCGCTGCCCGCACTGTCGTTCGCGCAAGGTCTGCCGCAGTTGGAGAACCCGACGCGCGGCACCGGCAACGGCATCATGGAGACCATCCGCAACTACGGCTACGACATCATCATGCTCGTGGCCCTGCTGGTGGTGGCGTCGATGTTCATCGGCGTCTGCTACCACGCCTACGGCACCTACGCGGAGATCCACACCGGCCGCAAGACGTGGGGCCAATTCGGCCTCACGGTCGCCATCGGCGCCGTGCTGCTCGTGATCGGCATCTGGCTGCTCACCGAAGCCACCGACATCCTGTAAGCGAGGCCGGTATGTCCGAGCAGCAGCACGTCCGTGCGGACGGGACGGTCACGTTCCTTCCGCACCGGCTCAACCGCCATCCCGTGGTCGTGCGCGGCCTCACCGCCGACGAGCTGTGGATCTGCTGCGGCCTGTCCGGCGCGGCCGGCCTGCTGGTCGGCGCGCCGCTTTCGTGGGTGTTCCGCACGATCGCCATCGCACCGACGTTCGTTGTCCTGGGCGTGGCCTTGGGCGTGTTCATCGGCGGCGGCATCCTGCGCCGCCTCAAGCGTGGGCGCCCCGACACCTGGCTGTATCGACAGTTGCAGTGGCGCATCGCAACGCGCCATCCGCTGATGGCCGGCTGGGTGGGCGGCCACGTGCTGATCTCGCGCTCGGGCTTCTGGTCCACCCGCAGGAGCATGCGATGAGCCGCTTCAAGAACGAGATCGCCCACCTGCAGGCGCACATCAAGACCTTGCGCCTGGGCGCGGGCGCGCTGGTCATTGTCGCCCTGGTCATGGGCGGCGGCTGGTGGAGCGCGCCGCGCGACCTGACCATCCACGTCCCGCCCGACCTGCGCTCTGGCAGTACCCGCAAGTGGTGGGAAGTGCCGCCCGAATCGGTCTATGCGTTCACGTTCTACGTGTTCCAGACGCTGAACCGCTGGCCGACCAATGGCGAAGAAGACTACTCGCGCAACCTCCATACGCTCTCGCCGTACCTCACCCCGTCCTGCCAGGCCTTCCTGCGGGCGGACTATGACTACCGCCGCTCCACGGGCGAGCTGCGTCAGCGCGTGCGCGGCATCTACGAGATTCCCGGCCGCGGCTATGGCGACGACCCCACGGCGCGCGTGCGCACCGTATCCGATCGCGACTGGGTGGTGACGCTGGACATCACGGCGGACGAGTACTACGGCGCCGAGCAGGTCAAACGCGCCCTGGTGCGCTATCCGATCAAGGTCACGCGGGTGGACGTCGATCCCGCCCGCAACCCGTTCGGCCTGGCGCTGGACTGCTACGAAGGCGCGCCCCAGCGCATCAGTGCACCGGAGCCGGCGCGCCCGGCGCCGAGTGACCTGAATCCGCAAGCGCCTCAAGGAGGAAACACCCCATGAAGCATCCTGTACTCGCGCTGCTGGGGCTACTGGCCGTGGCCGCGGCACCCGTCGCCCAGGCGGTGGAGATCCTGCGTTGGGAACGCATGCCACTGGCAGTGCCGCTGAAGGTCGGTCAGGAACGCATCGTATTCATCGACCGGAACGTGCGCGTGGGCGTGCCCGCAGGCGTGGGCAAACGCCTGCGCGTGCAGAGTGCGGGCGGCGCGGTGTACCTGCGTGCCAGCGAGCCGATCGAGCCCACGCGGTTGCAACTGCAGGACGCCGACACGGGCGCGCTGATCCTGCTGGACATCGCAGCCGAACCGCCCAAGGACGGGGAAGCCGAGCTGGAGCCGGTGCGCATCGTCGAGGGTGACAGCGCACCGGGACGCTATGGCGAGCAGGCCGACAGTGCCGAGGCCCCGGCACGCGCCCAGGGCCAGGCAGGTGCGCGGACCGCGCGGCGCGAAACTCCGGTCCCTGTCGTGCTGACGCGCTTCGCCGCGCAGAACCTCTACGCACCGCTGCGCACCGTCGAGCCGCTTCCGGGCGTCATGCGGGTCAACCTTCCCCGCGACCTCGACCTGGACACACTGATGCCAACGCTGCCGGTGCGCGCGGCCGTGCTCGCGTCGTGGCGCCTGGAAGACCAATGGGTGACTGCCGTGCGCCTCACCAACACCGGCGCCGACTGGGTCGCGCTCGACCCGCGCGTGCTGCAAGGCGATTTCCTCACCGCCACCTTCCAGCACGAGGCGCTGGGCCCGCGCGGCACGACCGAGGACACGACCGTGCTGTACCTGGTCACGCGCGGCCGCGGCCTCGCGCAGTCGCTGCTGCCGGCGATTCACCGCTTCGACCCTGCCGTGCATCTGCCGCAGCCGGACGGCGACGAGAACGCCAAGGAGGCCCGCCATGCGCAGTAACGGCCTGCTCAAGTGGCTGATGATCCCTGTCGCCATCCTGGTGCTGTTCGCCGGTATCCGGCTGTTCTCGGGTGGAGGCGGCACGGCGCCACCCGCGGCGGACAACGGCGCCCAGCTCACGCCCGAGGAAATGAAGGCGCTGGGCATCGAAGGCGACACCCCGCGCGACACCGTGGCGACGCTCGTTGCCCAAGTGAAGCAGTTGCGCACCGAGCTTCAGACCGCGCTCTCGGACAACAAGTCGCAGCGTGAAGAGAACCAGCGGCTGCGCCAGCGCGAGAACTCCATCGACCAGCGCATCAACTCGGCGCTCGAATCCGAGCGGTCCAACCTGCGCCGCGACCAAGAGCAGGCGGCCAGCGCGCGCCAGCAGACCGAAGGGCTGCTCGCCGACCTGCAGCGGCGCCTGGACAGCATCGGCGGGCGCGGCGGCGGCCATGCGGACCTGCCCGTGGGCCTGGGGCTGCAGGGCGGCGACGAGGCCGGCATGGAGGGCGGCGTGCGGTGGGTCGAGCCGGACGACGCAAAGCCCGCCGAGGGGCGCAACGGGGGGCGTGGCGCGAGCGGCGGCATGAGCTTCCCCACGAGCTTCGGCCCGGCGCAGAGCACGCTCGAAACCACCGCTGAAACCGTGGCCAACGCGGGCGCCCGCGCCGCCGGGGTCAAGAATGCCAAGCCGGTCTATACCGTGCCGACCAACTCGACGCTAATGGGATCGGTGGCGATGACGGCCCTGATCGGCCGCGTGCCGATCGACGGCACGGTCAACGATCCCTATCCGTTCAAAGTTCTGGTCGGGCCGGACAACCTGACCGCCAATGGCATCGACATTCCCGACGTGGCCGGCGCCGTGTTCAGCGGCACCGCCTCGGGCGACTGGACGCTCTCGTGCGTGCGAGGTCAGGTGCGCAGCATCACGTTCGTCTTCAACGACGGCACGATTCGCACGATCCCCGAAGACCGCGAGGGCAACCAGCAGAACAACCAACAGCGCGACGGCTTGGGCTGGATCAGCGATCCCCACGGCATTCCTTGCGTCAGCGGCGAGCGGCGCAGCAACGCCCAGCAATACCTCGGCTCGCAGGCCCTAATCACCGCGGCCGGTGCCGGTGTGGCCTCGCTCATCGAGAGTGGCAGCGGCCGCATGTCCTATGTCGGCTCGGACGGCTCCATCGGCACCGTGGGCATCACCGGCCAAGAAGCGGTCGGCCAGATTCTCGCGGGCGGTGTCCGGGACATGTCGGCCTGGGTCAACAAGCTCTACGGCCAAGCCTTCGCCGCCGTCTATGTCCAACCCGGCGCCAAGGTTGCCGTCCACCTCGAAAAGCCGTTCGCCATCGACTTCGATCCCGAAGGCCGCAAGGTCGATCACCGCGCAGGAGAAAGCCATGCCCTTGAACTTGACTAACCTGGCCCGTGGCCTAGCACTGGCCCTCGCCGTCGCGGTGCTCGCCGGCTGCGCCACCAGCAAGGAAAAGCTGTTGACCCACGGTGACCGCACGATGATGGACATCTGGCAGCAGGAGGCCGGCGACGGCGGTGGCGCAGCCGGACGGAACGCCGGCCGCCAGTTGCTCGATGCGCGCCAGAGCCTGCGTCGGCCCCTGACCGACGCCGACGTGCAGGCCGCACCTGTCGAGCAGATGCGCTACACGCGCACCGCGCGCAATGAGGTTCACCGCCAGTTCCAGCGTCTGCCCAATCCCGATCTCGTGATGTACGTGTACCCGCACCTGGCCGGCACCGACCCCGTTCCCGTGCCGGGCTACACGACGGTTTTCCCCTTGTACCAGCGCGTGCAGTACGCGATGCCTGGCGAGAGGACGGAGGACTACTGATGCGGTGGAAACTTCCATGGCCGAAGCTGGCTGCCGTCAGCGCCGAAGACACCGCCGCCGACGAGCAGCCGGACGGCTGGCAGCGCCACGTCGAGGCCTTGCAGCAAGCCGGCATCCCCGAACCCGGCGCCGCGGTCCAGGGCCGCAAGCCGGCGACCGTGGCCGACGAGCAGGCGCTGTACGACGTCGCACCGTCCTTCGTGGAACTGCTGCCCTGGGTGGAGTTCTTGCCCGAGTCGAAATCGATGCTCCTGGAGGACGGCCAATCGGTGGCCGCCTTCTACGAGCTGGTGCCGCTGGGCACCGAAGGCCGGGAACCCGGCTGGCTCGCGCATGCCCGCGACGCCCTGGAAAACGCGCTTCAGGACAGCTTCGATGAACTGGACGAGAACCCGTGGGTGCTCCAGCTCTATGCCCAGGACGAACCGAGCTTCGACCAGTACATGCAGACCTTGCGCGATTACGTGCAGCCACGTGCGCGCGGCTCGGCGTTCACCGAGTTCTACCTGCGCTTCTTCGGCCACCACCTGCGCGCTGTGGCCAAGCCCGGCGGCCTGTTCGAGGACACGGTGGTCACGCGGCTGCGCTGGCGCGGCCAGACGCGGCGCGTGCGCATGGTGGTGTACCGCCGCGCGAGCGGACAGGGACAGGCAAACCGCCGCGGCCAGACACCCGAGCAGATGCTGGGCATCGTCTGCGACCGCCTGTGCGGCGGCCTGGCGAACGCCGGCATCCAGGCCCGGCGCATGGTCGCGGCCGACGTCCACGACTGGCTGCTGCGGTGGTTCAACCCGCGCCCCACGCTGCTCGGGCCTGGGGTGGAGGACCGGGAGCGCTTCTACGCGTTGGCGCGCTATCCGGACAGTACCGAGGAAAGCGAGGCCGGCGAGATCGAGCTGGCGAGCGGGCGGGATTTCAGCCAGCGGCTGTTCTTTGGGCAGCCGCGCTCGGACGTGGCGCAAGGGGCCTGGTACTTCGACGGCATGCCGCACCGCGTGCTGATCACCGACCGGCTGCGCATGCCGCCCGGCACCGGGCACCTGACCGGCGAGACCCGCAAGGGGGACGCGATCAACACGCTGTTCGACCAGATGCCCGAGGACACCTTGATGTGTCTCACCATGGTGGCCACGCCGCAGGACGTCCTCGAATCGGACCTCAACCATCTGGCGAAGAAAGCTGTGGGCGAGACGCTGGCGTCGGAGCAGACGCTCAAGGACGTGCATGAAGCCCGCTCCCTGATCGGCAGCGCGCACAAGCTCTACCGGGGCACTCTGGCGTTCTACCTACGCGGGCGCGACGAGGCGGAACTGGATCGGCGCGGCCTGGACCTCGCGAACGTGATGCTCAACGCCGGCCTGCAGCCGGTGCGCGAGGACGACGAGGTGGCGCCGCTCAACAGCTACCTGCGCTGGCTGCCGTGCTGCTACAACCCCGGCAAGGACCGGCGCCGGTGGTACACGCAACTGATGTTCGCCCAGCACGCGGCGAACCTGTCGCCAGTATGGGGCCGCGCCCAGGGCACGGGGCATCCCGGCATCACGATGTTCAATCGCGGCGGCGGCCCGATTACGTTCGACCCCTTGAACAGGTTGGATCGGCAGATGAATGCCCATCTGTTTCTATTTGGCCCCACCGGCTCGGGGAAGTCCGCCACGCTCAACAACCTGCTGAACCAGGTGACGGCCATCTACCGGCCGCGGCTTTTCATCGTGGAAGCCGGCAACAGCTTCGGCCTGTTCAGCGACTTCGCCAGGCGCCTGGGCCTGACCGTGAACCGGGTCAAGCTGGCCCCCGGATCGGGCATCAGCCTGGCGCCGTTCGCCGACGCACGCCGGCTGATCGAAACGCCCAGCGACGTACAGACGCTCGATGCCGACGCGCTGGACGAAGACCTGCCCCCCGATGCCTCGGCCATGGAAGCGGACGAGCAGCGCGACGTGCTGGGCGAACTGGAGATCACAGCGCGGCTGATGATCACGGGCGGCGAAGACAAGGAAGAAGCGCGGATGACGCGGGCCGACCGCTCGCTGATCCGCCAGTGCATCCTCGACGCCGCCGAACATTGCGTGGCCGAAAAGCGCACCGTGCTCACGCGCGACGTGCGCAACGCGCTGCGCGCCCGTGGCCAGGACCCGACGCTGCCCGAGATGCGGCGCGTGCGGCTGCTGGAGATGGCGGACGCGATGGACATGTTCTGCCAAGGCACGGACGGCGAGATGTTCGACCGTGACGGCACGCCGTGGCCCGAGGCCGACATCACGCTGGTCGATCTGGCGACCTATGCCCGCGAGGGCTACAACGCGCAGCTCTCCATCGCCTACATCAGCCTGATCAGCACGGTGAACAACATCGCCGAGCGCGACCAGTACCTGGGCCGGCCGATCGTCAACGTGACCGACGAAGGTCACATCATCACCAAGAACCCGCTGCTCGCGCCCTATGTCGTGAAAATTACAAAAATGTGGCGCAAGTTGGGCGCCTGGTTCTGGCTGGCGACGCAAAACATCGACGATCTGCCGCGCGCCGCAGAGCCCATGCTCAACATGATCGAGTGGTGGGTGTGCCTGTCGATGCCGCCGGACGAAGTGGAGAAGATCGCCAGGTTCCGCGAACTCTCGCCGGCGCAGAAGGCGCTGATGCTCTCCGCACGCAAGGAAGCGGGCAAGTTCACCGAGGGCGTCATCCTCTCCAAGAGCATGGAAGTGCTGTTCCGCGCCGTGCCGCCAAGTCTCTACCTCGCGCTCGCGCAAACCGAGCCCGAGGAGAAGGCAGAACGCTACCAGCTCATGCAGCAGCACGGCGTCAGCGAGCTGGATGCCGCCTTCAAGGTGGCTGAGAAGATCGACCGGGCACGTGGCATCGAGTCGCCGACCCTGGACCTGCCCTGAATCTGCCGTACACCGGAGAACGCCATGGAACAGAAACGCCCATCCATTCCGATGCAGGTACAGGCGTTCCGCCGTCGGCGCTGGAGGCTCAGCTGGCCCTGGGTGTTGGCCGCCGTGCTGGTAGCGCTGCTGCTGATCTGGCTCGTGTCCCGCTATTCTGGCAAGTCCACTCCCCAGACTTCAACGCCGGTCAGCGTGACGCAGGTGGCCGGGCCTCCGTGGCAGATGGGAAATCCGGAAGGGCGTTTCACGCTGACGCTCTACGCGGACCTCGAATGCCCGTTCTGCCGATCCTATTTCCCAGTGCTCAAGCGTTGGGTGGCCGGCAACGCGGACGTGGCCTTGCAATGGCACCACCTCCCGTTGGCCGCGCATGAGCCGGCCGCGTCTGCCGAAGCGAGCCTGGCGGAGTGCGCCGGCGAATCTGGCGGCCATGCCGCCTTCTGGCAGGCTGTCGAGTGGGTCTATGCCCACACGCGCAGCGACGGCCAGGGCTTGCCCGAGGACCTGCGGTACCCCGACCTTACGCCAGCCATCGAGCAGTGTCTGGCGAGCGAACGGCCCGAGGCGCCGATCCGCACCCAGACGGCGGAAGCCACGAGCAGCGGCGTGACCGCCACGCCGTCGCTGCGGCTGCACGATCGCGAAACCGGCAAGGCGATCCTACTGCAGGGTCCGATCGAGGGCGATGCCTTGCTGTCGGCCATGGACATGCTCGCGGCCGGCGATCCCGCCGCCACACCTACTACATCGGAAATGCCTGCCGACGTCGTCGGCGACATGCCCAGGTAGCCCCGGTCTTCAAGGCTACGGCGCAGTCCACTGCGCTGACCGAAACCCGTTCGCCTCGCATCCTGGCCGCGAACGATCACCGCTGCCGCGGTGATGGATGCACCTTGTTCGTTCCCCAGGAGGGCTTGCCCTCCCAGGGCGCGCGCCCTCCGATCTCACCGTCTGGAGGTTCGCCATGTCTTTCGTCGTCAATGACTCCTGCCTGGAGTCGCTTTCCGCCATCGCTGCCCAACACGAGGACTGGATCATCCAGCAAGCCATTGCACTGCTGGAGAAGCGGGTTTTCAAAGCGGGTGCGAAACTCCTCGACCCCACGGCCGTGCGCGACTACCTGCGCGTGAAGCTGGTCGCCGAGCCCAATGAGATATTCGCCGCGGTGTTCCTGGACAGCATGCACCAGGTGCTGGCCTACGAGCCGTTGTTCAGGGGCACGATCAACTCGACTTCGGTCTATCCGCGTGTCGTCGTGCAGCGTGTGCTGGAGTTGAAGGCCGCCGCGGTGGTCTTCGCGCACCAGCACCCCTCGGGCATTTCCGAGCCGTCGAGCGCGGATCGCATGCTGACCCAGCAACTGCAGGCCGCGCTGGCGCTCATCGATGTGCGGGTACTGGACCACATCATCGTCGGCCAGGGTGCCCCGTTCTCCTTTGCGGAGTCCGGCCTGCTGTAAGGGTTGCACTGCTTCGTTGATCAGCGCGGAGGCTTCGGCCTCCGCTTTTTTCTTTGCGGCGACGCAAGCAGGTATGCGGGGTGGCCGCGATGCGCATTGTTTGTTGGGGCCGCCTGGGGTTCGGCGTTTGACTATGGCCCTGATCAACTTCCGGGGCACATGACATGCCAGCAGCTTTTACCCGGTTCGCACCAGGCTGGCGAACCCTTGGCCTGGCCGTGGCGCTGCCGACGTCTCTGGCGGTGTTCAGCCCGGCCACCTTCGCCGCCGACGTGGTGGTCGTCACCGACAGCCGCCACCCGGTCAAGACCATGGGCGGCGAGCGACTGATCGAGTTGGGCGAAACGCCCCGGATCGAGGCCGAGCTTTCCGCGAATCTTCCAGCCGACCCTGAGCGGGCAGCAGCCATCGTCCGGCAACGCCTGAAGCAAGGCGGCACCGATCTTCAGCGCCGCATCGGCACCGCCTACCAGGGCGTCACCGACGCATGGAGTTTGGGTGTCACGACCATCCCGGCCGTCGTGGTGGATCAACGCTTTGTGGTCTATGGCGAGCCGGACGTGGCCCGGGCCGTCGCGCGCATCGAGCAACACCGGAGGACGCAGCCGTGACCCATCGCCCATTCGACCTGCTGCGCCGCCTGCGCGTCGCCGTGGCCTCGCTGCTGCTGATCAGCGCCACGGGCAGCTACGCCTTGAACACCGCCACCATCGTGTCCTCCGTCATGTCGCCGGACTGCCTGGAGTACCGGGTGGTGGGCATCTGCTACTGGCTCTACTGCACCTGGACGGGCTGCACGGTGCGCACATCCACCAAGGTCCGGCACTACGTGCCCGATGCGGTCGTCTCCAGCTACAGCAACACCGGAGAGAACCCCTGGGTCGAGGTGCAGGCGATGAGCACGCCCAACCCATCCGCACAGGCAGGTGGGGATGGGACCACGAACGAAGACCACGAAAACAACCTCGCCAAATTCAAGAACAGCGATGTCATCGGCCATCCTGGCGGCGAGGTATTCAACCAGTTCGCATCGTCGTCGGGCTATTTCTGCCAAGGCGCGGGCACGGCCTTCATGCCGTATCTACTCAGCACCCTGGACACGCTGGCTTGGCGCTACAACGTGCCTGAAATGGCCTACCCGGAGGCGTTGATTCCGGGCATGCGCGAGGTCGGTGCGCGCACCACGATGAACCTCTGGGGCAATGTCTATCCGCGCGGCGGCTTCCTGCATCAGACCGATGACTACAAATCCGGGGCCGTCGTGGCCCAGCGCGCCGGTGATGTCGTCACGCGCCGCGGGCAGATCCACGTGTACCAGCCGCTGCTTGCCAACGCCCGCGACGGCTACTGGCCGGCCGGCGCGCTGATGGAGGGTGATGCCTCTACGGGCAAGTGGCAGGAGCTGACGCCGCGCCTGTCCAACACCTGCGTGGTGTTCCCGCACAGCGGCACGCTGACCCAGGCCCAACAAGGCGACTACGCCTGGGCGCTGTGGCGTCCCTATGCGTGCTGCGAACGCCGCGGGCAGGTGTTCCTGGGCAGCGTCGATTTCCTCTGAGGTGCCACGATGAAGCGTCCTGAATCGATGAACCTTTCCGCCAAGGCGTGCCGCCTGCTGCGCCCGAAGGCGCTGGCCGGCCCGCTCGCTCTGGTCTGCGGCCTGGCGTGGGCGCAGGTCGGATACCAGAACAGCGGCCCCGTCCTCGGCGATGACGTCATGTACTCGATCGGCGGTGGCAGTGCGGTGTCCATGGGCCGCGCGGCCGGCATGCGCTCCATCGGGGTCGGCGTGGGGTGGAACAGCAACCTGATCTGCGGCGACATGAGCATCCAGACCACGCTGCGCAATCAGCTCAACGGCATCACGAACGGCTTTCAGCAGATCATGAGCAACGTGATCCAGAGCGCGACCAGCGCGGTTGCATCGCTGCCGGCGCTGATCATTCAGCGCGCCGATCCGGGCCTGTACAACCTGCTGACCAACGGCGTGCTGCAGGCGCGGCTGGACTTCGACCGCTCCAAGCTGACGTGCCGCGCCATGGCGGAGAAGATGGCCGAGACTGCGGGTGGCCAGCTTGGCTGGAGCCAGATGGCCGAAGGCATGGCCTTGCGTGACGCGGTTGGCAGCAACGATGCCGTGTCGGCCGTCGAGCAGGCCGAGACGCGCCGCGGCAACGACGGCCTTCCCTGGGTGGGCGGCAGCAATGCCGGTGGCGCAGGCCAGTCCGCCATCCGCGTGGTCGGCGACGTCACCCGCGCGGGCTACAACCTGGTCAACGGGCGCGGCGTGACGGACACATCCTCCATCGCGTCCACCAGTTGCGCGAGCCTGTCCTGCCAGACCTGGACGTCGCCGCAGCAGGCGACCGAATGGGCCACCCGGGTCCTCGGGGAACAGGTGCAGCGCACGTGCGATTCCTGCACCAAGACCGAGACGGTGCCCGGCGTCGGGCTGACGCCGCTGATCCAGGAGGAGTACGAAGCCAAGCTGGAAGTCTTGCAGGAACTGGTTTCCGGCGTGCGCAACACCACCTTCGAGAACTTGCGCGAGGCCGGCAGCACGTCGCTGCCGATCACGCGCGGCGTCATCGAGGCGCTGCGCGACGAGCCGGACCAGGACCTGCTGGCGCGGCGCCTCGCGTCCGAGGTGGCGCTTTCGTCGGTGCTGGAGAAGGCACTGCTGCTCCAGCGCACGCTGCTCACCGGCAAGAAAGAGCCCAACGTGGCAGCCAACGAGTTGGCAGTCGAGGCCGTGAACCACGAGAGCGACACGCTCGACCGGGAGATCCGCAACCTCAAGACCGAACTTGAACTGCGGCGCGAGCTGGCGAACAACTCGCCGATGGCCATCATCCAGCGCCATGGCACGCGCGCGGCAGGCTCGCGCGGCATCTATGAGGGCGATCCGGTGCCCGACCGCCTCGACCAGTTGCAGAAGGGCAATCCGGGAGGCCGGCCATGAGCGCGGAGCGCATGGCCTGGCGCCCCTTGCGCTGGCTCATCAGCCGGCGTGCGGCGAAAGCACTGCTGTGGGCGGCCGTGATCGTCGCCGCTGCGGTGGGCGCCAACATCGCCGGCATCTATCTCGTTGGCAGCGTGGCCGGCTGGGAGCGGTGGCTCGCGGCCGCATCGGGCTACTTCTTCGTGTGGCGGTTGTTCCTGTACGGGGCGACGGCCTGCGGCTGGGTCTGGATGCGGCGGCGGCTGCTGGCGCGCGAGGACAGCACGCTGGCCCGACGCCGGCTGATTCGCGCTGAGGTCGCCGGCATTGTTGCCATCGTGGCGCTGGAAGCCAGCCTGTTGATGCAGGCCGCTTGAGGGGATCGAGGCCATGACGCTTTTCACGACCGACTACCTGGAGTACTACCTAACCCTCGTGTCCTGGATCGTCAACAACGGCATCTGGGCGGTCCTCGTATCCAGCGGGGTATTCGCGCTGCCTTTCGTCGCCATCATCGTGCAGGAGTGGTTGAAGGCCCGTGCGGAAGGCGCCGACGAGGGCAACAAAGGCGTGCTGAGCGCCGCCCGCATCGAGAACCGGGTCTTCGTCGCCATCGTGGTGGTGATGTTCGCCGGCATTCCGTTCATCGACGTGGACCTGAACACCATCCAGTACGACAGCTCGCGCTCGGCCCAGTGCCAGGTCAGCGTGGCGCAGCCCGGGGATACCGGCTGGTCGCAGTCCTTCAGCACCATCAACAACCAGTCGGCGAAGGTGCCGGTGTGGTGGGCGTTCATGCACGCGCTCTCGCGCGCCGTCACGGGCGCTTCGGTGGCAGCGATCCCGTGCGGCACGGACCTGCGGCAGATGCGCATGGAGATCGACGCTACGCGCATCGATGACCCGGTGCTGGCTCAGGAAGTAGCGGATTTCTCGCGGGATTGCTATGGGCCTGCACGGGCCAAATTGTTCATGCAGCGCCCTCAGCTCGATGAGCAGCAGATGCACGACGTGACCTGGATCGGATCGCGGTTCTTCACCGACACGAACGGCTACTACGACACATACCGTTCCAGCACCCCACGCGAGGACTGGCCCTATGACAGCACCCGCGACGCAGGGCTTGCGCAGGTGGCCAGCGGTGGCGGCTACCCGACCTGCCGCCAGTGGTGGAGCGATGGAAGTAACGGCCTGCGGGCACGCCTGCTGGGTCAGGTGGACCCGAGCCTGTTGAGTCGCCTGGCGGGCTGGGCCGGGTTCCTGAGCCGGGCCGAGGTGGACGACTCGGTGATCCGAGCCATCGCGTCACCGCGGCAGCAGAAGTTGAACCAGGGCAGCGTCTATACGGACTACGGAGGCCAGATCGACAAGACCTTGCCGAACATCGTGACACGGGCCACGGGAGACGTTGGGATGGCCGTCGGCGCGATTGCCGCGTTTCCCGCCATGGACGTCGTGAGACAGTCTCTACCCATGGTCCTCGCCTTGCTCAAGATGGCGCTGGTCATCTGCATCCCGCTCGTGCTGGTCGTGGGCACCTATGACCTGAAGACGGTCGTCACGGTCAGCGTCGTGCAATTCGCGCTGTTCTTCGTGGATTTCTGGTTCCAGCTCGCTCGCTGGATCGACAGCACTATCCTCGATGCGCTCTATGGCTGGGGCTTTGGCTGGAACCGGCCACACACGAACTTCGACCCGCTGGTGGGGCTGAACAATGCGTTCGGCGACATGCTCTTGATGTTCGTCGCGGGCACGATGTTCCTGGTGCTGCCAGGATTCTGGCTGGCAAGCCTGACCTGGGTTGGAATTCGGGCGGGACATGCCATTCAGGGGTTGTCGGACGGCAGCAAGACCGCCGGCCAAGCCGGGGGCAAGGGGGCTGGGGCACTCACGGGAGGCAAGCTGAAGTAGCCCGGAGTCCGTCAGTCGTCGGTGTACAACTCGTGCGACGTATCGTTGTACAGATTGGGATCGTAGCCCGGTGTCTTGCGCAGTTCTGTGAGATCGGTGAAAGGCCACTCGTCCTCGTCAGAGGTATTGGCAGCAGCAGCCCACGCCGCCGCCACGACGCCCAACAACACGAGTGCGAACCAAAAAGCAACGTAGAGCAGCAATCCCACCACAGACAGCTTGACCACCCACACGAGCGCGGTGGCAACGGCCGCCGGCACCCCCTTGGACACCAACCAGTTCGACGCCCGACGTTCGCCGCGCGCGTAGGCGCGCCATCCGCGGCCAAAGGTGCGGCCGAGGCGTTCTGCGGTGCTGATGCGGGTCGTGGTGTTCATGGTCGTCTCCTGCTACAGAGGGATGCCTATTCCAGTTTGGTCCATTTCATTCTGTTTGGGGCTTCAATGTGCTCTCTTGCCGCTTCAGGACGCTTCGTCATCCGGTTCCACCGGCCCGGGATCAGGCTCCACGCCGACGCGATACGTGGCAACGAAGCGCGGCCAGTCCACATGGTCCACCAGGTCGATGTCATCGACAACGCCGACTCTTGCTGCCGCACGCTCGAACAGGGCGATGCTCTTGGCGGGATAGTTGTTGCGCGACGGATAGAGCACCCCGTCGAACAGCGGCTGGCCATCATCGCCGAGCATCGCATGCACCTGGGCGGACACCTGCTGCGTGTGCGTGTAGTCGCGGCTGGCCAACTGTTCCAGGTTCAGGCCGAAGTAACCCGCCATGACACCCTCGGCCGTGAGATCGGCCAAGCGCACGTCGTCCAGGACCCCCACGGCCCGCACGAGCCGGCTCTCGACTTCCTTCAGCGCAATCGAGCGCTTCTCGTCCGCCAGCCACTGGTGCTTGTGAAACACCGACTCCATCAGCGCCGTGGACAGGTCGCGGCCCAGGTAGAGCACGCCGTAGGTCCGCGCCGGGTCGTCGTAGCGATTGGTGCCGCTGCGGCCATAGTACAGCGGGCTGCCCCGATAGACGACGCGGCTCACATGCTGGAGCAGTTCACCCGCATCGATCAAGAACAAGGGCAGTTCGCGGCTCATGGCGGTCTTGCCTCAATGCACCTGGACGCCCAGCACGTTGAACACCGCTTCGGCCACGTCATCGATTGTGCCATGCGTCACCGCATCCACCGGCGAGCGTCCGCCCAAGCCTTCGAGCGGTTCGGATAGTGCGCGGTAGATCGTCCAGTGGTCGATGCCCTCGACCTCTTGAAGCACGGTTTGGGTCAACTGCTGCTTCACCGGGTCGAGCTGCCAGTCGGGCAGCTTCTGGCCGCGCGGCCCCACATTCAGCGCCAGCAGCCGGCGCGCGAGGATGTCCTTGTAGATCTGCTGGCGCGACTTGTCCGCCAGCTTGGCGTACTCGGGGATCGGCAGGTTGTGCGGCTGGTTGAAGGATTCCAGCAACACGGCGCGGCCTCGCTGGACGTCGGTTTCAGTCGGGGTCCAGCGCGTTTCGGTGCGCAGCGCGGCCGCCTTGCGCGCCAGGGCCTGCTCCACCGTTTCGCCTTCGAGGTTGGCTGGCAGTTTTACCGCCTCCACGCGCTCGTGAATGAACGCCTGCAACTCGGCCGCGAAAGCCGGCGCATCCCGGATTTCAACGGTATCCGCGAAACGGCGCACGTCCTCCACGGTGACGCGCGGCAGACGATCGGCAATGAATTCAATGGCGGTGGGCATGGTCATCTCCCAAGCAGGTTTGAGACAGGATTCACTCTAGTCGCCCTTGTCGCATTTGTCAACTTAGTCGCCTGAGCGAGAGCCTACCTGCCGGGGGTAGCGTCCCCGCAGCATAGGCAGGGGCCAGCGCCAGGTCTCCGTCCAATCCATTCGTGCGGGTTCCACATTGACGCTGGAGACGCAACCCAGGCCCGGCTATACCGAAACGGTTAAAGGCCAAAGGGCCGAAACGGCAAGGGAATGGGGTGCAAGGGGAAAGGCCCTACCTCGAAAAGGCGAAAAGGCCTCCCGGCCGGCCCCCCAGAGGACACCCGCATGCTCTCCCTGTTCCAGCGAAAACGGCCCCCGGTCGCTGCCCCGTCGCCAGCGCCCGCCACCGACCTCCCGAAAGGGTTGCTGCGGCCCGAATCGGCCGCATCGCTGCTGGCAACACCGCGCCGGCAGAAGCTGCTGGAACACATCTGGCAGCGCACGTCGCTGTCGCGGCGGCAGTTCGCCACCCTATACCGCACGCCGCTGGAGCACTACGCCGAGTTGGTCCAACAATTCCCCGCATCGGAAAGCCATCACCACGCTTACCCCGGCGGCATGCTGGATCACGGGTTGGAGATCGTCGCCTATGCGCTCAAGCTGCGGCAGTCCCATCTGCTGCCCATTGGCGGCAGTCCCGAAGACCAGGCGGCGCAGTCTGAAGCCTGGACTGCCGCAGTCGCTTATGCCGCGCTGCTGCACGACATCGGCAAGATCGCCGTCGATCTGCACGTCGAACTGTCCGACGGCTCGCTGTGGCACCCCTGGCACGGCCCGCTGCACCAGCCATACCGCTTCCGCTACCGCGACGATCGGGAATATCGGCTCCACAGCGCCGCGACAGGTTTACTCTACCGTCAACTGCTCGACCGTGATGCCCTGGACTGGCTCAGTGGCTATCCCGACCTGTGGGGACCGCTGCTCTACGTCCTGGCCGGCCAGTACGAGCGCGCCGGCGTGCTGGGCGAACTTGTCGTGCAGGCCGACCGGGCTTCGGTGGCCCAGGAACTGGGCGGCGATCCGGCCCGCGCCATGGCTGCACACAAGCATGCGCTGCAGCGCAAGTTGCTCGACGGGCTGCGCTACCTGCTCAAGGAACAGTTGAAGCTGAACCAGCCGGAAGCCTCCGATGGCTGGATCACCGAGGATGCCTTGTGGCTGGTAAGCAAGACGGTCTCGGACAAGCTGCGTGCGCACCTGCTGTCACTAGGCGTCGACGGCATCCCCGCGAGCAACACCGCCGTCTTCAACGTGCTGCAGGATCACGGCATGTTGCAACCGACGCCGGACGGCAAGGCGGTCTGGCGCGCGACCGTGACCAGCACGACTGGCTGGTCCCACTCATTCACCCTGCTGCGTCTCGCTCCCGCGCTGATTAGGGAGTCTGGAGAGCGGCCAGCGCCCTTCGCAGGGGCAGTGGCAATCGACGGGACACCGGCACCCAACAATGCCGATGCCTTGGTGCCCTCGCCGGCAATGACGGCAAAGCCAGCCACCGACGATCAAGAGTCCCTTCCATGGGAGGGCGTCGACGCCGCGACTCCGGTTCACTTGCCTGCCGCACAAGCCGCACCCGATGTCATGGAGGACCTGCTGGCGATGGTAGGAATCGGCGATTTGCTTGTTCCCCAACAGGATGCGGAAGCCGTCTCGGGCGACGCACCCGCCGCTGGCCCTCAAACGCCACCGCCAACCTCGATGGTGCCCGTGCCGTCATCAGCGCCGGTGCCCACGTCCTCGTCGGCGCAGCCATCGGGCGAGCACTTCATGGCGTGGCTGAAACAAGGTATCGCTACCCGCCGGCTGGTCATCAACGACGCGAAGGCGCTCGTGCATACGGTGGGCGACACGGCCTACCTGGTCAGCCCCGGGGTATTCCAACGCTACGCACAAGAACACCCCCAGGTCGGGACTCTCGCCAAGCAGGAGAACCAGCAGGATTGGCAATGGGTACAAAAGCGCTTCGAGCGCCTGCAACTGCATCGCAAAAAGCCCAGGGGCCTGAACATCTGGACGTGCGATGTCACAGGCCCCAGGAAGTCCCGCCGCCTGTATGGCTATCTATTGCACGATGTTCGGCTCCTGTTCGCAGAGCCACCACCGAACAATCCTTACTTGTCACTTCTCGCGTAACCGGCGGCTCAAGAGCCGTCCAAAAATGCGACGCGGCGGACCAATCCGCAACGGCGCGAATCAGAACGTCGATATCGCTTGACCTCAAGTTTTGAGGCTTTGTAATGCCGCCGAGGTCGGTTTGCGCGCGCGTTCTGCGACGAGACGAGAAGCCGACAACCAACGGGATTCGATCTCTGCCGCATCTGTCGCTCATGGTCTTGCGCTGCCAAGAAAGCAGCGTCAGGGGACAGCGTGCAGCGCGATCGCGCTCGCTTCATTCGCTTTACGACCTGACCACGGAACCTGTTCAGATGACGACTTCCAGCTCCGACCCTCGCGGCGTGCGCCTGCTTTGGATACTGATCTCCCTCAGCGCGATGGCGCTCGCAGGTTGTAAAGAGAACGCCGGAGCTGGCGCCGGAGGCCATCCACCGCCGCCGCAAGTCAGCGTCGCGCAGGTCGAGATCAAGCCCATCACGTAATGGGACGAATACAACGGACGCATCGAAGCCATCGAGAG
The DNA here is from genome assembly GCF_001813485.1 of Pseudomonas sp. HMSC067G02. Lineage (NCBI taxonomy): Bacteria > Pseudomonadati > Pseudomonadota > Gammaproteobacteria > Pseudomonadales > Pseudomonadaceae > Pseudomonas > Pseudomonas sp. HMSC067G02. The sequence continues at coordinate 31,841 of NZ_KV812720.1, read as the reverse complement.
CGTCGAGCTGCGCCCACGGGTGTCTGGCTACGTCGAGCGGGTCGCCTATCGCGAAGGAGACGAGGTCAAGAAGGGCGATGTGCTCTTCATGATCGATGCCCGAAGCTACCGCGCGGAACTGGCCCGGGCCCAGGCGCAATTGACCCGGGCGCGCAGCGAAGCCGGCCGCAGCAGAAGCGAGGCGCAACGTGCCAAGGTGCTGGTCGAGCAGCAGGCTGTCTCCACCGAGGCCTGGGAGCAGCGCCGCGCCGCTGACGAGTCCGCGCAGGCTGAGGTGCAGGCCGCGCAGGCTGCGGTGGAGACGGCGCAGTTGAACCTGGAGAGGACCCAAGTGCGCTCGCCCATCAACGGGCGCGCCAGCCGTGCCCGCTTTACCGCAGGCAACCTGGTGGCCGCCAGCGATGCAGCCAGTGTGCTAACCACCATCGTGTTCCAGGACAGGGTCTATACCTACTTTGAGGCCGATGAGAAGGCGTTCCTGCGCTACTCGCGCATGGCGCGCAAGGGAGAGCGCCCCAGCGAGCGAGGCGGCCAGCTGCCGGTCCAGATCGCCCTGGCGGACAAGGCGGACTTCTCTCACACCGGCACGGTGGACTTCCTCGACAACCAGGTGGACCGGGGCAGCGGCACGATCGCCGTGCGCGCGGTGCTGGACAACAAGGATCGCGTTTTCACGCCGGGCCTCTATACCCGCGTGCGACTGGTCGGCAGCGGCGAATTCTCGGCCGTGTTGATCGACGACAAGGCGGTGCTGACCGACCACGACCGTAACTACGTCTACATCGTAGACAAGGATGGACTGGCGCAGCGACGTGATGTGAAACTGGGTGGCAGTTCCCATTGGCTGCGCATCGTGCGAGGGGGGCTGGCGGCGGGCGACCGCGTGATCGTCAACGGCGCGCAGAAGGTGTTCTTGCCGGGCATGCCTGTGCAGGCCACGGCGGTGCCCATGGTGGCTGCTGCGGCGCCCGCGTCCGCCACCAAATGAAGCACCACGCCGGAGCGCGCCACCGATCGGACGTATCACACAACGAGCGGCGCGGCGCGCTTCCCCCTGGACTCCTTTCAAGGTATTAGCCCATGGACCTCTCCAAGTTCTTCATGGACAGGCCGATCTTCGCGGCTGTGCTGTCGATCGTCATCTTCGTCTCGGGCCTGCTCGCGATCCCGGCGCTGCCGATCAGCGAATATCCCAAGGTCGTGGTGCGCGCCGTGTATCCGGGCGCCAACCCCAAGGTGATTGCCGAGACCGTGGCGACACCCCTGGAGGAGCAGATCAACGGCGTCGAAGGCATGATGTACATCAAGTCTGTCGCCGGCTCCGACGGCGTGCTGGTGACCACGGTCACCTTCCGTTCTGGCATCAACGCCGATGACGCGACGGTGCGGGTACAAAACCGCGTCGCCCAGGCTCAGGCCCGGCTGCCCGCGATGTGGTGCGCCAGGGCATCACCGTCCAAAAGCAGTCCCCCGCCTTCCTGATGGTGGTGCACCTGACATCGCCCGATAAGCAGTACGACACGCTGTACCTTCGCAACTACGCCCGGCTGCACGTCAAGGACAGTTGCACATCGAGCCGCGCAAGACCGACAACGAGTAGTCCTGTCCCAAGCAGTCGGGCGTCCCGGCGTGCCGCCGTCGCGCTGTCGTGCTGCGCATTGAGCCTCGCTGCGCGAGTCTCGCCCCTGTCGGGCTTCCATCGCTGGCGCCTCCGGCCCGGCTCGCTGATCCGTGCCTGCGCGCTCCGCTTGCCGAAAACCGGCGTGCGTGGGTGGCGTGAGGGGGCGGTCTTGCTGTGTCCCTTCGCCGACGACCACGCCGCGCAGGAAGCCACGTTCTATGGTGCGCCGGAATGGCAGCGCAGCCCATCCAAGCTGCGCGAGCGCCTGACCGAGCGCGAAATCGACGCCGCGCACGCGCTGGTGCGCTTCGTCGGGCTGGACGCCTACCGGCAGGCAGGCGGCGGCATCCGCCGCGACCTGTTCGCGGAAGGCGATGCCGGAACCTACCTCACCGATACCGCAGTGCTGGAAACGCTCGTGCGCGACAAGCTGGCAACGCTGGCCGAGGACGTGCGCGCCGAGGGCTGGGCATGGGTGGAGGCCGTGCCGCATCTGGCCTACGAGGAACGGCAGGCGTTCCAGAACGCCCCGCGCCACCGCCGCGAGCCAACCACCCGCGAGGCCCGCCGCATCGCCTCGCTGGAAACCCGCCTCGAAAAGATCGACGCCGAACTGGAAGAAGCCTGCGACGCCGAGGACGAGGCCAAGGCCGAGAAGCTGGAACAGCGGCGCGATCAGGTGGTCGGAGAACTGCAAGACGCGGAGAATGCCTTGCAAGGCTACGCCCCCGAAGTGCGCGAGGTGGCCGGTGCCATCGTCACCATCGACCGCAACGGCGAGGCTGTTATTCATCGCGGCCTGCTGCGCGAAGCCGAGGCCAAGGCGCTGCGCACGCTGGAAAAGCTGCGGCGCGGCTTCGGCAGCACCGAAGGCGAAGCCGCCAACGAGGAGCACGAGGACGCCGACGACCCGCCCAAGGCCGCGAGCCTGTCCGACCAGCTGGCGCAGCGGTTGAGCGCCCACCGCACGGCGGCGCTGCAAATCGAAGTGGCCCGGCATCCGCACGTCGCGCTGGCCGCGCTGGTGCATGGCATGGTGCAGAAGGTTTTGCAGGACAGCTACCACGGCCACGACCTGCCGCTGGGCGTGAGCCTGAAAGTGCAAGACCGGCTGGAAGGCATGGCCCCGGACTGGCCGGAGTCGCCCGCCGCTGTGGCGCTGCGCGAACTGCAACAGGTAGCCGGGGAAGCCTTGCCGGAGGACAGCGCCGAACTGTTCGCCGCGCTGCTGGCGAAGTCGCAAGACGAACTGGTGCGGCTGCTGGCCGTGTGCGTGGCTTCCACGGTGGACGTGGTGACGCCCCGTGCCACGCCGCACCAGCCCGGCGCAGAACTGGCGCAGGCCGTGGGCCTCGACATGGCCGCATGGTGGAAGCCGACCGCAGAAGGCTACTTCAAGCACGTTTCCAAGGCCGTGATTCTGGATGCCGTGGGCGCGTTTGCACCGGAATTCGTCACCCGGCTGGCGAAGCTCAAGAAGGCCGACATTGCCAGCGAGGCCGAGCGGCTGGCCGATGGCACCGGCTGGATGCCCGCCATCTTCAAGGCCGAAGGCCCGCAGGAGGCCGCGCAGGAAGAAGGCCCGGAGCAGGACGCCCCGGAGGATACCGAGGCAATGGCGGATGAACCCGCCGAGGCACTGGCCGCTTGACCCGCGCCGAAGGCAAGCGCCCCGGCCTCGACCGGGGCGCTTCGCTTTGTGTGGTGGCGCATCGAGACGAAGGAATAACCGCGATCAGCACCGCGCCCAGGCCGTTCCGCCCTGGGCGCGGTGGACGCGAAATCCGGGTGCGACAGTGGCCGCGCCCGGTGTTCAAGGCCAATAGCCGAATTAAAACGCCGCCGCCTTCGCGCTGGCTCAGGCGGCGGCGTTGAAGGCATCGCTGTAGTGCGCGATGCCTTCCGGCACTGTCCCATGCAGGGCCAGCGCCATGAAATAGCCGGGCGGCACGCCCGGCAGTTGCAAGCCCGCATGGGCCTGGAAGCCAAAGCGCGTGTAGTACGTTGGATCTCCCAGCAGCACGCAGCCTGCGGCCTGCATAGCCCGCAGTTCAGACAGCGCCTGTTCCATCAGGCGCGAACCGATGCCTCGCCCCTGCCTTGGCGGCAGGACGGAGATCGGCCCCAACCCATACCAGCCCTCGGTCTTTCGCCTGTGCTCATGGGTGATCGTTACTGGCGACAGCGCGACGTGACCGACGACGCGCCCATGTTCTTCGGCCACGATGGAAAGCGTCAGTTCGTTGGCGGCACGCAAGGCGCGCACGATGAATTGCTCGGTGTGGCTGGTGTGTGGTGCATCAGCGAAGGCGGCGGTCGTGACCGCTTCGATGGCGGCAATGTCGTCGGCGGTTTCGTGTCGGAGCTGGATGGTCAGGGTGTGCCACATGAGATTCAGACGCCCATCGCCATGACCCAGCCCACCAGCCCGGCTAACAGCACCACGAGCGCCGGCGGCACGCGCCCCACCGTCAGCAGTCCGAACGAGAGCAGCGCCAGCCCAAAATCCGCCTTGCTGTGGATGGCACTCGTCCATACCGGGTCATAGAGGGCGGACACCAGAATACCGACCACGCCGGCGTTGATGCCGGCCATGGCCGTCTGGATGCCCGCGCGGTGGCGCAGCCCTTCCCAGAACGGCAGTGCACCGACCAGCATGAAAAAAGCGGGGAGGAAGATCGTGCCCAGGAGTGCCAGCCCGCCGATCCAGCCATGCAGCGGTCCGTGGGCGACCGCGCCGAGGTAGGCCGAGAAAGTGAACAGCGGCCCCGGCACGGCCTGCGCCGCACCGTAGCCGGCCAGGAAGTCGGCATTGCTCACGACGCCGCTGGGCACCACCGAGGCCTGCAGCAGCGGCAGCACAACGTGTCCACCGCCGAAGACCAGTGCACCGGAGCGGTACACCCCTTCCAGCAGGGCTATCGTGGACGAGTCCGTGGCTGCCGCCCACAGGGGCAGCCCGACGAGCGGTGCGGCAAACAGCAGCAGCGCCACGATGCCCAGCTTGCGCGAGACGGGGTAGCTGTGGGCGTGGCCGCCGCCGGGTTGCGCGATCTTCAATGTCCACCAGCCCAGCAGCCCTGCCACCGCGATGGCGGCAAGCTGTCCCGCGGCCGAGGGCAGGACCATGGTCAGCAGCGCCGCCAGAATGGCCAGCGCGGCGCGCGGCCGGTCCGGGCACAACGACTTGGCCATCCCCCAGACCGCTTGCGCCACGATGGCCACGGCGACGACCTTGAGCCCGTGCACCCAGCCGGACTGGGCCAGCCCCTGGTACTCGGCGATGCCAAAGGCGAACAGGATCAGCGCAATCGCCGATGGCAAGGTGAATCCGGCCCAGGCCGCCAGCAGCCCCAGCCAGCCCGCGCGGCCCAACCCCAGCGCCATACCGACCTGGCTGCTGGCCGGCCCCGGCAGGAACTGGCACAGGGCGACCAGATCGGAGTAGCTGCGGTCATCCAGCCAGCGGCGACGCTCGACGAACTCCGAGCGGAAATAGCCCAGATGCGCGATCGGCCCGCCGAAGGAGGTCAGCCCCAGCTTGAGGAAGGCGCCGAAGACTTCGACGGGTGAGCCGCGCGCGGCAGCGGCCTCATGCTGCAAGGTGTTGGTGGAATCTGTCATTTGTGCATCGCCTCCCCGGTGAACTCCCGGATGCGGTCCTTGGCCAGCGCCAAGCCTTCCTTGCCCTTGGGCGTGATCGTGTAGAGCTTGCGCACGGTGCGCCCTTCACGCTCCTGGCGGGAGACGAGGTAGCCGTCGCGCTCCATCTTGTGCAGCATCGGGTACAGCGTTCCGGGGGAGAGGCGGTAGCCGTGGTGGGCCAGCTCGTCGATCATCCATTGCCCGTAGATCTCCTGCTCGGCTGCGTGGTGCAGCACATGCAGGCGGATCAGCCCCGACAGCAGGTCGTGGTGCTCCATGGCACGTGGAGTAGGTTTCTCTTTCATATCGAATATCGATAACGAAATTCGATAATACCAGCCTCACTTCAGATTGCCTGCCGCTTGTGCGGGAGGTCTCAGACCCTGCGACCCTCCGCATCCACCACGGCTTCGCCGTCTTCCTTGCGGAACGCGCCGCGCTGCGGCTGCGGCAGGATGTCCAGCACGGCCTCCGAAGGCCGGCACAGGCGCGTGCCCAGCGGGGTCACCACGATGGGCCGGTTGATGAGGATGGGGTGCTGGAGCATGAAGCCAATCAACTGCTCGTCACCCCACTTCGGGTCATCGAGGCCCAATTCCGCATAGGGCGTACCCTTCTCACGCAGCACGGCGCGCATTGGCGCGCCCATGTCCGTGATCAGGCGTTGCAGCGTTTCGCGGTCAGGCGGTGTCTTCAGGTATTCGATAACGTTCGGCTCTTCGCCGCTGTTGCGGATCAGAGCCAGCACGTTGCGCGACGTGCCGCAGGTGGGGTTGTGGTAAATGGTGATGTTGCTCATGAGTCGTGTCTTGGTTATCCGCGGGCAGGGTTCGGGCCGCACTCATACCAGCCCTTGCTTTGGTTGACGATCCGAACGACCAGTAGCATGACTGGCACCTCGATCAGCACGCCGACCACGGTGGCCAGCGCGGCGCCGGACTGGAAGCCGAACAGGCTGATGGCGGCGGCTACGGCAAGCTCGAAGAAGTTGCTGGCGCCGATCAGCGCCGAAGGACAAGCGATGCTGTGCTGCTCGCCCGCCTTGCGGTTGAGCCAGTAGGCCAGGCCGGAGTTGAAGAACACCTGGATCAGGATCGGAACGGCCAGCATGGCGATGACCAGTGGCTGGCGGATGATGGCCTCGCCCTGGAAGGCGAACAGCAGCACCAGCGTGAGCAGCAGCGCCGCGATGGACAGCGGCCCGATGCGCTCCAGCGCCCGGTCGAAGGCGGCTTGGCCCTTGCTCAGCAGGGCGCGGCGCCAGAACTGGGCCAGGATGACGGGAATCACGATGTACAGGCCGACCGATACCAGCAGCGTGGCCCACGGCACCGTGATGGACGATAGGCCCAGCAGCAGGCCGACGATGGGCGCGAAGGCGAACACCATGATGGTGTCGTTCAGCGCGACCTGCGACAGCGTGAACACAGGATCGCCCCCGGTCAGCCGGCTCCAGACGAACACCATGGCTGTGCAAGGTGCGGCGGCCAGCAAGATCAGGCCCGCGACATAGCTGTCGAGCTGGTCGGCGGGGAGCCACTGCGCGAAGACCTGGCGGATGAAGATCCACGCCAGCAACGCCATCGAGAATGGTTTGACGGCCCAGTTGATGAACAGCGTCACGCCGATGCCGCGCCAGTGCTGCTTGACCTGGCCGAGAGCGCCGAAGTCCACCTTGAGCAGCATGGGAATGATCATCACCCAGATCAGCAGGCCCACGGGCAGGTTGACCTGAGCCACTTCCGTGCGGCCGATGGCCTGGAACACGCCCGGCGCGAACTGGCCGAGCGCGATACCGGCGACGATGCACAGCAGCACCCACACGCTCAGGTAGCGCTCGAAGACGCTCATGGTGGGGGCGGCCGGCACGCGGCCGGCCGTTTGGGTTCCAACACTCATCGCGCCAACCTCACTTCGTACCAATGCTGCGCAGCTCGTGCTGCAGCGACATGGCATCCAGGCGCTGAATCGGCAGCGACAGGAACAATTCGATGCGTCGGCGCAGCGTCAGCGCCGCATCCGTGAACGCCTTGCGCTTCTGCTCGTCGGTGCCTTCAACGGCTGCAGGATCAGGCACACCCCAATGCGCCGACATCGGGCGCCCCGGCCACACGGGGCAGACCTCGCCGGCGGCGTTGTCGCAGACCGTGAAGATGAAATCCAGCTCCGGCGCACCGGGCGCCGCGAACTCGTCCCAGTTCTTGCTGCGGTAGCCGGCGGTCGGCATGTGCAGCCGCTCCAGCGTGGCGAGCGCCAGTGGGTGGACTTCGCCCTTGGGGTGGCTGCCCGCCGAGTAGGCGCGAAAGCGCCCCTGGCCCAATTCATTGAGGATGCCTTCGGCCAGGATGGAGCGGGCCGAGTTACCCGTGCAGATGAACAGGGCGTTGTAGGTCTTGTCGGTGGTCATGGGTATCTCACATCAGCAGCAGGAGGAAGCCGGCTTCACCGCAACGCCCACCGGCTTGCCGCGCACCGGGGTACAGCACGCTGCGGCGGAAGTCGCTGCAGGCGCCGCTTCGTTAAAGACCGGAATGTTGCCCAGCGTGTGGAAGTGCTCCCAGGCCACGCCCTGCGGATCGGTGATCCAGTGCTTCTCGCTGCGCGCGTAGCAGCAGGTCGTGGTGCCCTCGTCCAGCAGCGTCATGTCGGCCGCCTCGGCGCGGGCCTTCAGCACCGCCAATTCCTCGGCATCGTCGGTCTGGATACCCAGGTGGTCGATGCCCGGCTTGTTGCCACGTGTGGAGATGGCGAAGTTGACCGGCGGGTCTTCGAGCATCCATTTGGCGTAGTCGCCTTCGACGCGCGCGGGCTGCGCGGCGAACAGTTGGGAATAGAAGCCGATGCTGCGGTTCAGGTCATCGACGTGCAGGTGGACGTGAAAGCGCTTCATGGGGGTGATCCTTTCAGCAGGAAGTACAGGCAGAGGAGGATTCGGTGACCTCGCACGCGCCGCCCTGGCAGCAGTGCTCGGTCAGATAGCCGAGCAGCCCATTCATCTGGGTGAAGTCGGCGCGGTAGATCAGGTTGCGGCCCTGCTGCTCGATGGTGACCAGGCCGGCATGGGCCAGTTCTTTCAGGTGGAAGGACAGGGAGTTGCGGGCCACGTCGAGCTGGTCGGCGAGGACGCTGGGTGTCAGCCCTTCGGGGCCGGCGACCACCAGGGCGCGGAACACGCGCAGCCGCTGGGTATGGGCCAGGGCGCCGAGGGCGGAAATGGCTTGGGTCTCGTTCATGATTCGATAATACAGCATTTATTGAATCATTGGCAAAACGCTTCAATTGAATGGAGCCTGCGCGCTTGCGAGGCTTGACTTTCAAGACAGTTGCTCACGCCTTCGCGCCTGCGGCGCTGCGCGCTTCGCTTGCCTCCAGGGGAAAGCCCTGCGGGCTATCCCCGCCGCGCGATGCTTGGCGCCCCTCGATGCCGCCGAACCGGCTGCGCCGGATCGGCCCGGCCAGCGCCCCGCCGCGATGGACGGGACGCTGGCGAACACGCTGGCGCTTGCTGCGGCAGGTTGTGCAGGTGCGTGCCGTCCTCAACGCGGTTCAGGGACAACCCGCCCGGCATCGCTATGGAGCTTCCACGCCAC
>NZ_KV812720.1:0-22885 GCF_001813485.1 Pseudomonas sp. HMSC067G02 | reverse complement strand
GGCATCGCTATGGAGCTTCCACGCCACGCCTCAAGACCGGCGCTGCAAGGCATGGCGGGGCGTTCTCGCCTGTCGTTGTGGGGTTGACCTGGCCCGCGTCAGCGGGCGAGTCGGAGAAGCCTTCGGGCGGGGTGCAGTGGTCAAGTTTTAGTGGACACCTGCATAGGTAGTTTTGGCGGTTGGCTGCGTTCATATGCAGCCGGCGCCTGATAGCAGTACCTTGATCTTGATCAATAAGACTCTCTGTACCCAGCTACGGGTACATATACCCGCGCAACGAACCAGCAGACCAACTTCCAACTCACCTCAGGGGCTCAGCGCACACAGCCAGGTCTGCGCGCGATCGAGGCGCCGAGCAGGCAGACGTTCGGCACTGACCGCTGAGGCTATCGACGATCGGTGACCGGATCACGACCGAGCAAAGGCCCCCGCGCGCGGTGTGGACGTAGCGATGGGATACACAAGCGCATGATGTCGGCGCCTGCCGCTAGGACTGGGCACGTGGCAGTCACGGAGAAAAAATGTCCCGCTCGCGTAGCAACGTGGCCGGCCGGGTAGATCCCAGAATCAGGCAAAGAGATACGCCAGTTGGCTGGACGGACCGCAGCGCCCTCGGACTACTGCCGCAGATGGGGCAATACCAAGTCAAACCTGGTGACAAGCTCACTGGAGGTCACGGCAACGGAGCCACCATGTGCCTCCGCAATCGATTTCACGATGGCAAGGCCAAGACCGGCGCCCGCCGTATTTCGTTGCCGTGCCGGATCAACTCGGTAGAAGCGGTTGAAGAGCTTTGGTAGATCGCGCTCAGGAATTCTCTCACCGGGATTGACCACACTGATCGTTGTCCACTGCTCGTCCTGCGAAAGCAAGACCGTGATGCTCTTGCCGCGAGGCGTGTGTCGAATTGCATTCGAGAGAAGATTGTTCAGCGCCCGGGTGAGCATTTCCCGATCCGCCGCTATGCTGCCGATCGCCCCTTTAACACCAAGCGTAATGCCGCTATCTTCTGCCAGCGCCTCGAAATAGTCGAACAGACTCCGCACCAATTCGGACAGATCAATGGTAGACAGACGCAAGTTGCGGGGATCATTTTCCGTTTGGGCAAGAAACAGCATGTCACCAATCATGCGTCCCATCCGATCAAACTCTTCCAAATTTGAATAGAGGATTTCTCTGTATTCCTCGTTGCTGCGCGGCTGGCCAAGCGCCACGTGAGTCTGCGTGACCAGGTTGGTGACGGGCGTGCGCAACTCGTGCGCGATGTCTGCGGAAAAGTGTGATAGCCGGGTGAAGCCTTCCTCGATTCTCGCCAACATATCGTTGAAGGCGAATACCAGTTCCGCCAGTTCGATCGGCACATCCCGAGGATCCAGCCTCACATCCAGCTTTGAAGAGCGAATCGCCCGAATCTCTTCATTGACCTTGCGAATCGGCAGGTGGCCCCACTGCACCGCCAGCCAAGCCACACCGAGCGCCAGGCACATGACCAAGCCGGTTGCCCACCAGAGCATGCGCTTGAACTCCGCCAGGAAGTCGAGATGAAAGCCGATGTCCATGGCAGCGACGATGCGGTAGCCGGGCGCCGCTGAATCGTCAGCAGGCAGTTGCAGCACCACACCTCGATATGACCTCTGATCCTCCTGCCACACGATCAAAGCGTCAGCGGTGATGCGGTTGACCAACTTTTTGCTACTGGCAAGTTTAGACAGGTCAGGACCGGGCGTGGCATAGATGCTATTGCCAGCCCCATCGTAGACGCCGTACGTCATCCCATGATGTCCTGCGACTGCGTTGGCCAAGTGTTGCTTCAGTTCGTCGCTTGCGATGTCACTTGCAAGCTGGTGCAAGGGCTGAGCCAAAGCGGTTGTCACTGCCTCCAGTTCGTGGGCATCCTGTTGAGCAAAGTGGTGCTCCAACGACCGGAGAATGACCCAATTGAACACAAGAAACACCAAGGTCGTGGCGATACCAACGAGGGCCGTGACCCTCAATGCAAGCGACGCTGGACGGCTTTGCCGCGGCTTATGGCGCAGGGGCATCATCGGGCGCATCGAGCGTGTATCCCATTCCACGCACGGTGTGGATGAGCTTCGGATTGAACGCATCGTCTATCTTCGCGCGTAGACGGCGGATGGCTACATCGATGACGTTGCTGTCGCTGTCGAAATTCATGTCCCATACCTGCGACGCGATCAGAGACCGTGGAAGGACCTCCCCCTGGCGACGGGCCAGGAGCTCAAGCAACGCGAACTCCTTGCTGGTGAGATTGATGCGTTGGCCAGCGCGCGTTGCGCGCCGGCGCGCCAAGTCCAGCACCAAATCGGCAACCTGGATGCGATCAGGCTGGCTCGGAGCGCTTCCGCGTCGCAGCAGCGTCCGCACCCGCGCCAGCAACTCAGAGAACGCGAATGGCTTGACGAGGTAGTCGTCCGCTCCCAGTTCCAATCCCTTGACACGGTCGTCTACACCGCCACGCGCCGTCAGAAAGAGCACAGGGACCTGTTTACCGGCATCTCGAAGGGCACGCACGATGCGCCAGCCATCGACATCCGGCAGCATGACATCCAAGACCACCAGATCGTATGTCTCGCCCATGGCCAGGTGGTGTCCGTCCAATCCGTTGCGCGCCAGATCCACGACGAATCCCGCCTCCATGAGACCTTGGCGGACGTAATCCGCCGTCTTGTTCTCGTCTTCAACGACCAGCAGTTTCATCGCATGTCCCATGAAATCGCTACGGCGCGGAAAAATAGCCGCTCACGATGTACGCATTCATCCACTTTCAATCAGCAATTTACTGGTTGCCAGCTTCCACGAACATGACACGAACATTACATGAATGTAATTCAGGGGTCATTCGATGGAAAGTGCCCAACCCATAGCATGACCTGCATTGCGTCGAACTGTGCCGCTCAGGATGGGGTGGCGTTTAGAACGACTTCCGAGTCATCTATGGAGGATTTCAGGCCATGCCGCCTCGTTCACCCTTTTTTATCGTGCCCACACAGGGCCTTTCTCGTCGGCGTTTCGTCCAAGGGTTAGCCGCCGGCGGCGTTCTCGCTGGGCTGTCCACGCCGGCGTTCAAGGCATTTGCCCAGCAAGGCTCCGCGACGCGCGGTGCCGCCCCTGTGCTGAAGGGCACCGAGTTCGACTTGGTGATCGCCGAATCGCCCGTGAACTTCACGGGCAAGCCAGGCGTGGCTACGACCATCAACGGCTCGCTGCCGGCACCGACATTGCGTTGGCGCGAGGGTGACACCGTCACAATCCGTGTAACCAACAAGCTGCGTGAAGCCACATCCATTCACTGGCACGGGATCATCCTGCCGTATCAGATGGATGGCGTGCCGGGCATCAGCTTCAATGGCATCGCTCCCGGCGAGACCTTCACGTACCGCTTCAAGGTTCAGCAGAGCGGCTCCTACTGGTACCACTCGCACTCCGGCTTCCAGGAACTCACGGGCATGTACGGGGCGATCATCATCGACCCCGCTGGCGCCGAGACCATCCACGCCGACCGTGACCACGTGCTGCTGTTCTCGGATTGGACCGACGAAGACCCGATGCGGGTGTTCACCAAGCTCAAGTCCCAAAGCGACTATTACAACTACAACCAACCTACCGTCTTCGACTTCTTCCGGGACGCCTCGCGCGAAGGCACGGCCGCTGCGATCGACAAGCGCAAGATGTGGAACGAGATGCGGATGAATCCGACGGATCTCGCAGATCTGTCTGCCGCCACGCTGACCTATCTGGCCAACGGCGTCACCCCCGCCGGCAATTGGACGGCGCTGTTCCGACCGGGTGAGCGCGTGCGGCTGCGCATGGTCAACGGTGCGGGCAACACCTTCTACGACGTACGCATTCCAGGACTGAAACTCACGGTGGTGCACGTCGATGGTGTTGACGTGGAGCCGGTGACCGTCGATGAGTTCCGATTCGGTCCTGGCGAAACCGTCGACGTGATCGTCCAGCCACGGGATGACGCTTACACGATCTTCGCCCAGGCGATGGACCGGACAGGCTACGCGCGTGCCACGCTGGCCGTGCGTGAAGGTCTTCAAGCTCCCGTGCCTGCCCTCGATCCGGTCGAATGGCTGACCATGAACGACATGATGGGCGGCATGATGGGGGGCATGGACCATGGCGGGTCCGGCCAGGCCGTGGAGATGACCGGGATGACGGGCATGACGGGCATGACCGGGATGACCGGGATGGGCTCGGGTTCGATGTCCGGGATGGATCATGGGGCGATGGCAGGCATGAATCACGGCGCCATGAACCACGGTGGCATGGCGATGGATCACAGCCAACACGCCGCGGCGGCGGGGGGACTGGCCGTGCCCAGCACTACTGCTCGCCACGCTCGCACCGAGTATGGTGCCAGCACGGACATGCGCGTTGACATGGCGCGCACCAACCTCGATGACCCCGGCATCGGACTGCGCAACAACGGTCGGCGCGTGTTGACCCTCGCGGATCTGCATACCCCGTCGGGGCCGCTGGACAAGAGAGGCCCCGGCCGGGAGGTCGAACTGCACCTCACGGGCAACATGGAACGCTACGCATGGTCCCTGGACGGGCTGGAGTTCGGAAAGTCCACGCCGGTGCACTTCAAACACGGCGAGCGGCTGCGGGTCATTCTGCACAACGACACCATGATGACCCATCCCATGCACCTGCACGGCATGTGGAGCGAGCTGGAAAGCCCCGACGGTCGCTTCCTTGCGCGCCGCCACACCCTGCCGGTGCAGCCGGCACAACGCATCAGCTTCCTGGTGACAGCCGACGCGCTCGGCCGCTGGGCGTGGCACTGCCACCTGATGTTCCACATGGATGCCGGCATGTTCCGCGAAGTCGTGGTGTCTTGAACCCAGCGCACAAGGAAGACCAAGAATGTCCAAAGCACTCCCCACTCGCGCACTGGCCACGACGCTTCTGGCCCTGGTAAGCGTCGCCGCCCAGGCACAAGCACAGAACGACCATGCAGCGCACGGCCAGGCCGACGCTCAAACGGCCGCGCCATCCACTCAGACCGTGGCTCCTGCCGCCGACCCGCACGCGGGTCACGCGACGTCGGCGAGCGGCTCGACCGCGGCCCCGGCCATGGATCACGGCAACATGCAGATGCAGGGCGGGTCGGCGCCTCCTGACGCCCGCGATCCGCATGGCTACTCCAATGGCCTGACATTGGGATCGGGCGACTACGCCGTACCCGGTGTGCCGCGGCTGATGCTGGCCGACGAACACAGGTTCTTTTCGTTGCGCGGCGAAACTCTGGAACGCCGCTTCACGCGCAAAGGAGACGACTCCACGGCCTACGACCTCCAGGCGTGGTATGGGACGACCTACAACAAGGCCGTCGTGAAGGCCGAAGGCGATATCGCCAAAGGAAAGCTCGAAGAATCGCGTACCGAGCTTCTCTGGGGGCACGCCGTCGCACCGTACTGGGACACCCAGCTCGGCGTTCGGGTGGATAACGGGGAAGGCCCGAGCCGTCAATGGTTGGCTTTCGGCATCCAGGGCCTCGCCCCCTACTGGTTCGAGCTGGAGGCGACGGGCTACGTGGGAAGTGGTGGACGTACGGCGCTGCGTGTCGAAGGCAGCTACGAGCTGCTGCTGACCCAGCGACTGATTCTGGAGCCTCGCGCCGAGTTGCAGTTTTATGGCAAGGACGACCCGGAACGCGGTATCGGCAAGGGCCTGGCCGAAGCGTCTGCTGGCTTGCGCCTGCGCTATGAATTCAGTCGCCAGTTCGCCCCCTATATCGGCGTGGAACGGGCGGGCAGCTTCGGACGCACCGCGGACTATGTGCGTGCCGAAGGCGGCCGTGCGCAGCAGACGCGCTGGGTGGCTGGCGTGCGATTCTGGTTCTAGAACCTAGCGGGTTTGATCATCTGATGAGAGGCGATCCATGAACATGCACTACGACAGAAGCCAGGGCAAAGTGCCGAGACGCCAGGCATTGATCGCTGGCTTGTTGGTGATGGCACTCGCAGGACCGAGCCTGGCGCAGAGCCGACCGATTGCCAAGGTCTGGAAGGACCCGAGCTGCGGATGCTGCAAGGACTGGGTCTCACACCTGCAAGGCGCAGGCTTCGATGTGCAGGTTCTCGACACCGGGAACACCGCAGCGCGCACGCGGCTGGGCATCCCGCAGAAGTACGGTTCTTGCCACACGGCGCAGATCGGCGGCTATGCCATCGAGGGTCATGTGCCTGCCTCGGACATTCAACGCTTGCTGCGCGAAGCCCCGCAGGCCATCGGCCTCGCGGCGCCCGGCATGCCGGTCGGTTCGCCCGGCATGGATGGTCCGGCCTATGGTGGACGCAAGGACGCCTACGACGTGCTGCTGATTGGGAAAAACGGTAGCAGCACGGTCTATCAGTCGCATCGCTGACCATCCATCAACCCTTCTCCGTGGAGATATGCCATGCAGCATCAGCACACACAGACCCCCAGCGATCGCCCCCGGTTCTGGCGATCGCGCTACGGCGTGGCGTTCCTCATCATCGCCGCTGTCGCCGCGTATTTCCTGCTCAAGGAGCATACGGCACATGTTGCCGGCTATCTCCCCTTCCTGCTGCTGGCGGCTTGTCCGCTGATGCACCTGTTCATGCACCGTGGTCACGGCCACGGCGGACACGATCATGCCGCGCGTCAGGGTAAGGAAGGTGCCGCAGCCTCCAAGGAGCAGAAGCAATGAGTCGAGGCACTCGCACCGTGCGAGCACGCGACGCCGCGCTTGTCTCCTTGCGCGCCTGCGGCCTGCTGCGATCACCAGACACCAAAGGTTAACGGCGGAGGGCACTTGTCACTATGAATTCACCCAGCAAGTCTTCAGGACATGAGCACGCAGGCATGGCGGCGGGTGCCACAACGTCCGGCCCGCATACGCACCACCATCACGCCAGCCATGCTGGAAGTGACGACGCGGGCGGGTCCTCAAGCCACACGCAGCCCGATGCCGCGACGCGAGATCCGGTGTGTGGCATGGCGGTCACGGCGGCGTCGGAGCACCGTTCCACGCACTTGGGGAACACGTACTTGTTTTGCAGCACCGGATGCAAGGCCAAATTCGACGCCGATCCGGCGCGATATGCCAGCGGTGACGCGGGCATAGGCACAGGCAGCGGCCATGCACCGCATCACCATGCCAGCACCGCAGTTTCACCGGCCCCGGCGGCATCGCCAACCGCGCCCGGAACCATCTACACCTGCCCGATGCACCCGGAGATCCGCCAGGATCATCCGGGAACCTGCCCCAAGTGCGGGATGACGCTTGAGCCTCTGCTGCCCGACCTCGATGACGACAACCCGGAGTTGCGTGACTTCTCGCGTCGCTTCTGGTGGACCTTGCCGCTGACGCTCGTGGTCCTGGCGCTGGCGATGCTGGGCGAGCGGCTGCACCTGATGGACATGGCTACACAGAGCTGGGTCGAGTTGGTGCTGTCGTTGCCGATCGTGCTGTGGGCCGGCTGGCCCTTCTTCTCCCGCGGCTGGCTGTCCGTGGTCAACCGCAGCCCGAACATGTGGACACTGATCGGCCTGGGAACGGGTGCGGCATTCATCTACAGCGTTGTGGCAACCGTTGCGCCGGAAGTGTTTCCAGCTTCCTTCATGTCCATGGGACGGGTCGGCGTGTATTTCGAGGCCGCCGCCGTCATCATCTCGCTGACACTGCTCGGCCAGGTGCTGGAACTCAAAGCCCGCTCCCAGACTTCGGCGGCCATCAAGTCGCTGCTGGGGCTGGCGCCCAAGACCGCACGGCGCATCAATGCGGACGGCAGCGAGGAAGACGTGCCGCTCAGCCATGTGCACGTCGGCGACCTGCTGCGCATCCGACCCGGCGAGAAGGTGCCGGTGGATGGCATCGTGCACGAGGGCAGCAGCTCGATTGACGAGTCCATGCTGACCGGCGAACCGCTGCCCGTCAGCAAGCGCGTGGGCGACAAGGTCATCGGGGCCACACTCAACACCAGTGGCGCGCTGGTCATGCGTTCGGAGCGGATCGGCTCGGACACCGTTCTGTCGCAGATCGTGCAGATGGTCGCCCAGGCGCAGCGTTCCAAGGCGCCGATGCAGCGCATGGCCGATGTCGTTGCCGGCTACTTCGTGATGGCCGTCGTCGCCATTGCGGTCACGACGCTCTTTGTCTGGGGATTCTTCGGGCCGCAGCCCACCTGGGTCTATGGACTCATCAATGCGGTGGCCGTCCTGATCATCGCCTGCCCGTGCGCGCTGGGTCTGGCCACGCCGATGTCGATCATGGTCGCAACGGGCCGTGGCGCCACGCAGGGCGTGCTGTTCCGCGATGCCGCGGCGATCGAGAATCTTCGCAAGGTCGATACCCTCGTCATCGACAAGACAGGAACCCTGACCGAAGGCCGACCTGCTTTCGATCAGGTCGTCGCAGCCCCCGGCTTTACGAACGATGAGGTGCTGCGTCTTGCGGCCAGCCTGGACCAGGGCAGTGAACACCCCCTGGCCGACGCCATCGTGCAGGCCGCGCGTGCCCAGGGCCTCCAACTCGTGAAGCCTCAGAGCTTTGAATCGGGAACCGGCATCGGCGTGCGCGGAAAGGTTGAGCACCGGCAACTGGCGTTGGGCAACACAGTGCTGATGGAACAGTCTGGCGTATCGGTGGAACCGCTCGTACCCCAGGCCGAAGCTCTGCGCGGCGAAGGGGCCAGCGTCATGTACCTGGCGGTGGACGGGCAGCTCGCGGGCTTGCTCGCCGTGTCCGATCCGGTCAAGGGCAGCACCCCCGAGGCCCTGGCCGCGTTGAAGGCTGCGGGCCTGCGGGTCATCATGGCCACCGGGGACGGGCAGACCACCGCCAAAGCCGTCGGTGCACGCCTAGGCATCGACGAGGTGCATGGTGAGGTCAAGCCGGCGGACAAGCTCATGTTGATCGAGCGACTGCAGAAAGAAGGACGCATCGTCGCCATGGCCGGAGACGGCATCAACGACGCGCCGGCCTTGGCGAAGGCAGACGTGGGCATCGCCATGGGAACGGGAACCGACGTGGCGATGAACAGCGCCCAGGTCACGCTGGTCAAGGGTGACCTGCGTGGCATCGCTGTCGCTCGCACGCTCTCGGTGAGTACCGTGCGCAACATGAAGCAGAACCTCATGTTCGCCTTCCTCTACAACGCGCTGGGCATCCCCATCGCCGCCGGGGTTCTCTATCCCCTCACGGGCTGGCTGCTGTCGCCGCTGATCGCAGCATTGGCGATGAGCCTGAGTTCGGCGTCGGTCGTTGGCAACGCCTTGCGCCTGAGAGCGAGCCGACTGTGACCGGATTTTCTTTCTGAAACTACAGGAGCCTGCTATCGCCCAGCAAACCGTTTCTTTCGTTCCACGCCGTTGCAAAGGTGCAAGCCTTATCTCGGCATTTCGTTCTTGAACCACACCTCACACATCCAGGTAGAAACTTCTATGACCCGTTCACATTTCATCGCCAAGCTCGTCGCGCCGATCGCTGCTGGTCTGTTCGCCACCGCCGCATTCGCGCATCCTTCGCTGGTGTCTTCAACGCCGGCCGACAAGTCGCAGGTTTCTGCGCCAGCCACCATCGAACTGAAGTTCTCCGAGACGCTGGTGCCGCAGTTCTCCGCCGCGAGCCTTGTCATGACTGGCATGCCGGGAATGGCGAGCCATGGCCCGATGAAGATCAACGCCAGCGTCGCGGCTGCCGGCGACGGCAAGACCATGGTCATCACGCCGGCACAGGCGCTCCAGCCCGGTGACTATCGCGTCGAATGGCGTGCCGTCTCCTCGGACACGCATCCGATCACGGGTAACGTCACCTTCATGGTGAAGTAAGCCCATGGCCGGGGATTGGTTGACCATCGTCCTGCGCCTGGCGCTGTATCTGGACCTGGCGGCGGCGTTTGGCGTCGCCATGTTCGGTCTCTATGCTTTGGGCAACGACGAGCGATCCTCGACGATCTCGCGCCGCTATCGCGTCCTCATTGGCGCATCCGCTGCCATCGGCATTGCCCTGTCGATGTGGGGCATGACGGTCATGGCCAAGGCCATGTCCGGTGCCCAGAGCTACGCGGAGCTGTCAACGCACGTCTTCGACATGCTCATTACGGGCACGCACATGGGCATCGCCTGGTGCATTCGCATCCTCGCGCTGTTGGTGTGTGTGCTCGTCGCAATGTTGAAATTGAACGCTACCTTGCGATTTGCAGTGATGGCGCTCTCCACCGGCGTGGCGCTGGCGACCCTTGCGTGGGCAGGCCACGGCGCGATGGACGACGGCGTTCGCGGCTACATCCATCTTGCGTCGGATATCACGCACCTCTGGGCAGCGGGCGCTTGGGTGGGCGCATTGGTGGCGTTCTTGATGCTGGCATCCCACAAGCAGGATGTCGCGCAAGACCCGGTAGCGGTCCTCAGTCGGACGTCGAATGGCTTTGCTCGCATAGGTACAGCGATCGTGGCTGCACTCGTCGTGAGTGGAATTCTCAATTACCTGTTGATCGCCGGACCATCGTTTGATCCGCTCATCTCGACGCTGTATGGCCGGCTGCTGATGGTAAAGCTCTTGCTTTTCGCAGGCATGCTGGCGTTGGCTGCTGCCAATCGGTATCGGTTGAGCCCGAGCCTGGAGGCTGCTTTGAAGGCAGGCAATCGCGCACAGGCAGTCATCAAGCTTAGACAGAGTCTGTTCACGGAGGCGACCTTGGCCGTTTTGGTTCTGGCGAGCGTTGCATGGCTTGGCATCTTGTCTCCCACTGGAACCTAGTCCTTCATGGGCGGCAGATGACAGCACATGAATTGAATGTAATGCACGGGTAAGCGCTCTGTAGACCGCCTGCTTCTACATTTAACGACGCGGCGCAAGTTGTCGTCGTTTTTACAAAGGAGTCGATCATGAAATCGCAAATTGTCATTGCCGCCCTGTTGAGCGCTCTCTCCGTGCCAGCCTTCGCCGGTCATGCAGCAGCCCAAGCAGCCAAGGAAATGGTTCCCTTGGCTGACGGGGGAACGCTGTACATCTTCAAGGACGGAAAGATGGCACAGGAAAGCCGCTTCGGGCGCGCCGTCTATCTCAATGTCGGAGCTTCGGTGTCGACGAAGGATGGGCGCAACATCGCGATCACCAGCAATGAAGTCGCTCGCCTCGGGTCGCTGCTACAAAAAGAGCACGGCGGATGACGCCGCGGGTGTACGGTGCTTTTCAAAGCTTCTGCACAGTGTGACAGAGACGCGCGCCCCGATTGGGCGCGCGCGCGCTTGGGACGCGTCACGAGCAACCACGAGCGCTCAAGGTGCCAGTTTTTGCGATGTCAAGCGCATCAACTTCCCTGAAATGGATCCAGCCTCCCCGTCCACCGTGATTCGTCCACGGGACATCTGGCGCGAATGAGCACTTGCGAGGAGCCCGATTTATGGAGTTGCGTCATCTACGATGCTTTGTCGTCTTGGCAGAGGAGTTGCATTTCACGCGGGCGGCCGAGAGGCTGCATATAGAGCAACCCCCCTTGTCTCGCGCGATCAAGGAATTGGAAGATGAGCTTGGGGTCACGCTGTTTGACCGCGACCGCAGGGGCACACGGCTGACCGTGGCGGGGGCGGCATTCTTGCAGGACACCCGCCGACTCTTCACTGTCCTGGAGCAAGCGCGTGAGAATGCCAGAGCCATTGCCGCGGGCCTGAGGGGCAACCTGCGCATTGCAATTTCCGATGGTGCGATGGACCCACGACTATCGGCGTTCCTAGCTCGTTGCCGCGCGGAAGAGCCCGAGGTCGAGATACGTCTCTCCGAGGTACCGCTGACCGAGCAGATACGGGGCCTACGGTCTGGCGACTTCACGATCGGATTTGCACACGCGGCGGATGTTGGCGAAGGCATCGTGGCTGAACCGATCTGGCGAGACCCGATTGTGATCGCCGTGCCAGCGCGGCACTCGCTTCTTGCGCACAAGCAAGTTCCGCTGAACGAACTTCAGGGTCACCCACTGGTTCTGTGCGACAAACTGGCCTGCGAAGGCTACTGCCGAGAACTAAATCGGCTGCTACAGGTTCTGGAACACAGACTCAACGTTGTCGAAGAAGTGTCGTCGCTGGACATGATGCTAACGCTCGTCGGCGCAGGCTATGGGATTGGTTTCATGACGGCGACCAAGATTCCCATCAGCCAGAGGCCGGACGTGGTGATTCGCCCTCTGGCGCAGGACACGGCGGTAATCACAACCTATCTGCTTCGGCCAGAAAGCAGCAACTCATCGGTTTCGCTGGATCGCTTCATCGAACGTCTGCGAGGACCTCCGGATGACTAAAGCGTCAATGCCTATCTGAATCGTGCGCCGCGGCACGAAGATTGCGTTCGGCTGCGCTGACGAGTTCCGCAGCACTGAGCTTGAGTCCGGCGGCGATTCTTAAGATCAGAGCGAGAGTGGGCATGTGCTCCCCACGCTCTATTTTGCCCATGTGCGATCGCTCGATCCCTGCTTTCGCAGCCAGTTCTTCCTGAGCAACACCTTGCGTCAGGCGGGCGACACGAACGGCCGCTCCGAATGCCAACGCTGGCTCGGCGTCGAAAGTGGTAGTTCCTGGGGGACGGCCTCGTCGGACAGTTCGCTTCTCCATCCTTGGAAGCGTCGAACAGTCCAAACAATTTAACCACGTTAAGTTTAACTCAAACTAGCTATCATGAAGACTTTCCATCCTTGTCTTATCGCTTCTTGGGGCCTCTCATGCACGACGCCACCAGCCCACGCCCACAGCTCAGGCTCGCCATAGCGCCTGGTGTGGCCTCTTCGTACCTAGCTGCATTGCTTGCCCTGCAGCGCGCGGAGGAGCCCGAAGTTTCTATGGAATTTAATGAGGTTACGGCGAGCGATCTCATTACGGGCCTCTACAAACGGCGCTTCGACGTCGGCCTTTCTCTGAAGCAGGTGAGCGATTCTTCGCTGAAGAGTCTTTCTATTTGGTTCGAGGCGACAGCTCTTGCCACGCCGCTGCGATACCCACTGCTCCGGCAGCAGTCAATCAGAATAGACGAACTTAAGGAGCACTCCGTGTTTCGATGGAAGGCCGAATATTCTCCTTCGCTGGACCAGTACCTGTCCTCCATGTCATCAACGGAAAGGCCGAATGTCCAGCATGTCAGTTCTTTTGAGATGTTATTGCTCTGGGTCGCAGCTGGATATGGCGTAGGGATTTCCTCGCGATCACGCATCGAAACCGCTAGCCAGTGCGGAATCTGCACGCGCCCAATAGCCGATGGCCCCTACGAGGTCATTACGCACCTGCAGCGACTCTCGGGACAGACGAATCTTGTAGCTGATCGATTTGAGCTTAGAGCCTTGCGAGTTGCCGAGGCGCGTAAAGCATGACAACCACGTGCGGTGCCCGCCCTTGCCGGTGGATTTGCAGCGGGTGCCGGTTCGGGCCAAGGCGCCGTCCAGACGCATCAATTCATCCTGGAAACTGACCTTGATCAATTCAACTCCCTACAACTTCCAATAGTATGTCCGCATGATCGGCTTAAGGCGCCTTCTCGCAAGATGGAGCCGCTGGATTACCAGCGGCCTAGTCGTAACCTTGCTTTTCTCGCAGGTTGCGATGGCGATGTACGTCTGTCCCAAGCCAGACCCGAGGGCATCTGTGGAAACCACGCAAATGCGTGCCACGATCTCGATGCAGCAGGCTGACAAGTTGCCAATGTCGGATTGCACCGGCATGCCTGATTCCATGGACAGCGAAGCGCCACAGTTGTGCCACGCTCATTGCAGTGGCGATCGGGAGTCGGCGCTTTCATGGCAGGGGCTGGACATTCAGTTTCTCGCGGCGCACGTGATGTGGCTCGCCAACTCGCTGCCCGGGTTGGTTCTCGACCGGGTAGCCCTCAGGCGGCACGTTACCTACATTCCTCCCAATCCCCGCGCGGGCTTTCCGCCGATCTACCTCACGTTCCAAGTCCTGCGGAATTGATTTATGTGTCCGTGCTCGCCGCGCACCGATGCGGCAGACCACGTGATTTCGTGAATACCAATTCCGAGGACAACCATGTTTACTCCCTTTTTTGGCGCCCCCGAGGGGCGCCCGTCGGCGTACGGCCGAGGCACAACGCCGGCCTCGATGCGAGTGCATCGTCTGAAAGCTATCAGCATCGCGTTGGCGGGCAGTGCGCTTGTCTCGCCTGTAGCCTACGCCCTCGATTTTGCTGAGGCACGCCTTATCGCGGAGCAGCAGAGCCCACGCATAAGCGCGCAGCAGTTGCAGGTTAACGTCGCCGAATCCGTGCAGAAGGCAGCAGGCTCGCTGCCCGACCCCAAGCTCTCGCTCGGCATCGAAAACTACCCCATCAGCGGCATGGATCGCTGGAGCATGACGCGCGAATCCATGACGATGCAGCGCTTGGCGCTCATGCAGGAAGTGCCCAACAGGGCCAAGCGCGACGCCCAGGTCGCCAGCGCGCAGGCGCGTGTGGATCGAGAACGCGCGGCGCTGGTTTTGCAGCGATTGCAGATCCGCCAGGAGCTCAGCCTGGCGTGGATCGCCGCGCAGGCGGTGGAGCAACGGGAGATACTGCTGACGGAACTGCTCGCGGAGAACCAGCGCCTGCAAGACAGTCTCCCCGCTCGCGTCGCCGGCGGCACCGCCCAGGCTGGCGATCTGTTGGTCGCGCAACAGGAGGCGCTGACACTCACGGACCGCCGTGACGATCTACAGCGGGACCGGGCCAAGGCCAGGGCCGCGTTGCGGCGCTGGGTGGGCTCCAGGGCCGACGAAGCACTGCAAGGCGATCCAGGCCCGCTCACTCGCCCCGTCGCGCAACTGCGCACAGAACTGGCGAATCACGCGGAGCTTGAACTCTATCCGGCGATGCAAAGCATGGCCCGGGCCGAGTCCCGCGAAGCCCAATCAGAGACCCGCGGCGATTGGGCCTGGGAGATAGCCTATAGCCGGCGTGATCGCCGATGGGGCGACATGGTGTCATTTCAGGTGACATTCGATCTGCCTTGGCAGAAGGATCGACGCCAAGTGCCCATGATCGAGGCAAAACGGCACGAGTTGGAACGTCTGGACGCCGAACGCGAAGACGTGGCGCGGCGGCATTTGCAGGAGCTGGACGACAGCGCCGCCGAACTCCAAGCGTTGAACAGCCAGATCGACCGCCTGCAGACCGCCGGCTTGCAACTGGTACGGAACCGAGCGGCACTTGCATTGAGCAACTACCGATCCGCCAAGGGGGACCTGAGCGCTGTGCTCAGTGCACGCGCCCAGGTGCTGGAGACGCGCATGCGTCTGATCGACCTTGGAGCGCAGCGCGACAGCCTCGTCGCCCGACTGAACAGCCTGATCGCGGACTGAGTGGAGACCCTCGCCATGAATACCTCTTCGAGAAACATCCTTGCCGGCTTGACGCTGGTTGCTGCCGGTATTGCCGTTGGATGGGGCGTCGCCCAATGGCGCGCCGGCCACCTCAGCGGCTCCCCCGCTGCCAACGTCACCGTTGCAAGCGCTCCGACCGAGCGCAAGGTGCTGTATTGGTACGACCCGATGGTGCCGACCCAGAAGTTCGACAAGCCCGGCAAGTCGCCCTACATGGACATGCCGTTGATGCCGAAGTACGCGGATGAAGACACGCAAGACAGCACGGGCCTCAGCGTGTCGGCGCAAGCGGTGCAAGCCCTAGGGCTGCGTACAGCCGAAGTCCTGCAAGGCAAGATCGGCGCAGATGTGAACGTCGTGGGCACCGTGCTGCTCAACGACCGCGACGTCAGCATCGTGCAGGCGCGGACCGCTGGCTTCGTCGAGCGTGTCTACGCACGGGCTGCGGGCGACGTGATCGCAGCAGGGGCACCGCTGGCTGACCTATTGCTGCCGGAGTGGATCGCCGCACAGCGCGAGTTTCTCTCGGTTCGCGCGATGGGCGACGCACCGTTGACCGCAGCTGCCCGCCAACGGCTGCTGCTGCTCGGCATGCCGCAAGCCCTGATCGCCCAGGTGGAGCGCACAGGCGAGCCCAAGGGGCTGTACACGGTCACAACACCTCAAGGCGGCTTGGTGGCCGAACTGATGGTGCGCCAGGGCATGACGGTTTCCGCCGGGGAAAGCCTGGCCAGGGTGAATGGCTTGGCCTCGGTGTGGATCGAAGCGGCCGTCCCCGAAGCACAAAGCGGACCATTGCAGGTCGGCCAAACGGCGCAGGTCCGGCTGGCGGCGTTTCCCGGTGAAGTGCTCCAGGCGCGCATCGTGAGCATCCTGCCCGAAGCCAACCGCGACACCCGTACGGTGCGAGTGCGGCTTGAAATGGCCAATCCCGGCCAGCGCCTGAAGGCCGGCATGTCCGGCCAGATCGCGCTCAAAGGCAACGAACAGCCCGCGCTGCTTGTTCCCAGCGAAGCGGTCATCCGCACCGGCAAGCGCGCACTGGCCTATGTGGTCGATGGACCCGGCAAGTTCCATCCCGTGGAGGTCCAGGTGGGCGCGGAGGTAGGCGATCAACTGGTGGTCAACGGCGGGCTCGCGGCGGGACAGCAGGTGGTGGCCTCGGCGCAGTTCCTGATCGATTCGGAAGCCAGCCTGCGGGGCGTGCTGCCTGCAGGTGCCGCGGCGTCCGCGCCTGCATCGCCGCACAACGGGCACCGCACCTCGTCGCCACCGGCCGCGGCCACCAACGCTTTCGTGGTGCGCGGCGTGATCGAGGAGATGTCGCCCACCGAGCTGACGCTGGCGCACGAGGCCGTGCCAGCCCTCCAATGGCCGGCCATGACCATGGGCTTCAAGCTGAGCAGCCCGCAGCTCGCCGCGGGTCTTTCGGTTCGGCAGCAGGTGCGATTCACCTTCTCCAAGCAAGGTGAGGGCTACGTGATCACCGCCATCGAAAAGGTGCAGCCATGATCGCCAAGCTGATTCGATGGTCGGTGGCCAATCGCTTCCTGGTGCTGCTGGCCACCGCCATGCTCACGGCATGGGGCGTGTGGGGCGTTCGCAGCACGCCCGTGGATGCGCTGCCGGACTTGTCAGACGTGCAGGTCATCATTCGCACCAACTACCCAGGACAGGCGCCGCAGATCGTCGAGAACCAGGTCACCTACCCGTTGGCCACCACCATGCTGTCGGTGCCAGGGGCCAAGACCGTGCGCGGCTTCTCGTTCTTTGGCGACTCGTTCGTCTATGTCTTGTTCGAGGACGGAACCGACCTGTACTGGGCCCGCTCACGGGTACTGGAATACCTGAACCAGGTCCAGGGCCGATTGCCCGCCACGGCGAAGCCGGCCCTGGGTCCGGACGCCACAGGCGTCGGCTGGATCTTCCAGTACGCGCTCGTGGATCGCACGGGCAAGAACGATCTGGCGCAACTGCGTGCGTTGCAGGACTGGTTCCTGAAGTTCGAACTCAAGAGCCTGCCCAACGTGGCCGAGGTGGCATCGGTGGGGGGCATGGTCAAGCAGTACCAGGTCGTGCTCGACCCGATCAAGTTGGCGTCCTATGGCCTCAGTCAGGCTCAAGTCCGCGATGCCCTGATGGCGGCCAACCAGGAGACCGGCGGCTCCGTCCTGGAATTGTCAGGCGCGGAGTACATGGTCCGCGCGAGCGGCTACCTCAAGACCCTGGACGAGTTCCGGGAGATCCCCTTGACGGCACGCGGCGGTGTGCCGGTGCGGCTGGGGGATGTTGCGACGCTCCAGATAGGCCCGGAGATGCGGCGTGGCATTGCCGAACTCGACGGAGAAGGCGAGGTCGCCGGCGGCGTGGTGGTGCTGCGCTCCGGCAAGAATGCCCAGGAGACGATCGCTGCCGTCAAGGCCAAGCTCGCGGAGCTGCAGGGCAGCCTGCCGCCGGGCGTCGAGATCGTCACCACCTACGACCGCAGCGCGCTGATCGAGCGGGCCATTCGCAATCTCACGACCAAGCTAGGCGAAGAGTTTCTGGTGGTGGCGCTGGTCTGCGCACTGTTCCTTTGGCATCTTCGTTCTGCGCTGGTGGCCATCATCTCGCTACCTCTGGGCGTGATGACGGCGTTCTTGGTCATGCGCTACCAGGGCATCAACGCCAACATCATGTCGCTGGGGGGGATTGCCATCGCCGTGGGGGCGATGGTGGATGCAGCGGTGGTGATGATCGAGAACGCCCACAAGAAGCTGGAGGCTTGGCAGCACGCGCACCCAGATCAACGGCTGCAGGGCAAGGAACGGTGGGACGTGATCACACAGGCCGCGGAGGAAGTCGGTCCTGCGCTCTTCTTCTCGCTGCTCATCATCACGCTCTCGTTCATCCCGGTCTTCACCCTAGAAGCGCAGGAAGGCCGGCTGTTCGGCCCGCTGGCGTTCACCAAGACCTACGCGATGGCCGCGGCCGCAGGGCTGTCAGTGACGCTGATTCCCGTACTCATGGGCTACTGGATTCGCGGGCGTATCCCGGATGAGCAGAAGAACCCCATCACCCGCATCCTGATTGCAGCCTACCGGCCAGCACTGGAGTGGGTACTGCGCCGGCCCAAGGCGACGCTGCTGATCGCCGTGCTGGCCTTGGCGACCACGGCCTGGCCCTTGGCGCGGCTCGGCGGTGAGTTTCTGCCGAGGTTGGACGAAGGGGACCTGCTCTACATGCCCTCGGCCCTGCCGGGACTCTCGGCGCAGCGCGCCACGGAGTTGCTGCAGCTGAGCAACCGCATGATCAAGACCGTACCTGAAGTGGACAAGGTGTTCGGCAAGGCAGGACGGGCCGAAACTGCGACCGATCCGGCGCCCCTGGAGATGTTCGAGACCACGGTTAAGCTCAAGCCCAGGGAACAATGGCGACCAGGCATGACGCCCGAGAAGCTCGTGGAAGAGCTGGATCGTGCCGTGAAGATCCCGGGCCTGTCCAATATCTGGATTCCCCCTATCCGCAATCGCATCGATATGCTGGCTACCGGCATCAAGAGCCCGATCGGGGTGAAGGTGACCGGCAACGACCTGGGCGTGATCGATCGCATCGCTGCAGAGGTCGAGCAGGTCGCCAAGGGCATTCCCGGCGTGACGTCGTCACTCGCGGAGCGCTTGACGGGCGGGCGCTACGTGGATGTTCAGATCGACCGCGTAGCCGCCGGTCGCTACGGCCTGAACATCGCCGATGTCCAGGCGGTCATCGCCGGCGCGGTGGGTGGCGAAAACGTCTCGGAAACGGTCGAGGGGCTTGCCCGCTTTCCGATCAATCTGCGCTACGCGCGAGAATGGCGTGATTCACCACAACGGCTGGCAGAACTACCCATCTTCACGCCGATGGGTCAGCAGATCACGTTGGGGACCGTGGCACGCATCGCGATCACCGATGGACCGCCCATGCTCAAGAGCGAGAACGCACGGCCCTCCGGTTGGGTCTATGTCGATGTGCGCGGCCGTGATCTAGCCTCGGTGGCCAACGAACTGCGCGATGCCATCGGGCAGCAGGTCAAGCTGGAGCCGGGTGTGAGCATCACCTACTCCGGGCAGTTCGAATACATGGAGCGGGCCAATGCACGCCTGAAGGTTGTGGTGCCTGCCACCCTGTTGATCATCTTCGTTCTGTTGTACCTGACCTTCGCGCGTGTGGACGAAGCGGGCTTGATCATGGCGACCTTGCCCTTCGCGCTCACGGGGGGCATCTGGTTCCTGTACCTGCTGAATTACAACCTGTCCATCGCCACCGGCGTGGGATTCATTGCGCTGGCAGGTGTGGCGGCGGAGTTCGGCGTGGTGATGCTCATCTATTTGAAGCAGGCCTTGGCGGAACGTTGCCCCGATGGGCGCAACCCAACGCGAGAAGAACTGCTAGATGCGATCCGGGAAGGGGCGGTGCTGCGCGTGCGCCCAAAAGCGATGACCGTTGCGGTCATCCTGGCGGGCCTGGTACCCATTGTTTGGAGCAGCGGCACGGGCTCTGAAGTCATGAGCCGCATAGCAGCTCCGATGCTCGGCGGGATGGTGACCGCACCGTTGCTGTCGCTGTTCGTGATTCCGGCTGCCTATCTGCTGATGCGTAAGCCGCGCTAACGTTGCAACGCGGCAGGGTGTCATAACCGAGGCCCTGCCGTTTCCGGTGCGGCCTATCGGCACCCCAAGTGAATAACCATTCGACACATGCGCTTTAGCCGGCGCAAGAACTTGGCAGTGACGAGCCATATCAGGGAACAAAACCTGACCCCGGCCGTTCAGACAGAATCGTCAGCATTTCTATGACAGCCCGAACCTTGGGCTGCAGGTAACGCGATTGCGGCCACACTGCATGGATAGGCATCTCACCACCTGCCCAGTCCGGCAGCACGGGGATCAAGCGCCCCTGCCGTATATCTTCGGCCACCAGCCATGTCGGCATCTGCATGATGCCGCAGCCGGCCAGACCCGCCGCCAGCATTGCTTCACCATCACTGAACTCATGGCGCGGATAGATTTCCTGCCGACGTACGCGCTGGTCCGATACGCGGAGCAACCAAGTGGGTCTCTGCCGTCCCCGAGGACCAGTGATGCAGTCCCGATGCATTAACTCTTCTCAATTCCGACGGCCAAAGCATCCATCTTTGGCCGTCGGCCAGCGTCAGGCACTTTCGAGCATTGCCGCATCATTTAGCAACCGTTGAATGCGCTGGCGAGTCTCCTCTGGAATACCTTGCACAGACGAGTCAGGTCCGGGCCTGTTTGGCTGCTGCTGGGTGCCCGCGATGACCCGCACGACCATGCCCAAATTTCCTGGTGTCACGATGTCGATGGCTGCGCGATCACCCAGGTCCGGATGTGGGCGGGTCAGCATCCGGTACAGGTCCCACGGATCCGCATGCGGGCACTGGTTCATGAGCACCTGTGCCAGCTTGTGCTTGAGGGGTACCAGCTGCCAGTCGGGCACGCGTTGCCCGCGGTTGCCCAAGCTGATAGACAGCAGCTTGCCCGCCTTCAGCTCGCGGTTGATCTGGTCCTTGGACTTCCCGGCCAACTTGCCGAACAGCGGGACCGGCAGACTGCTCGGCGATTCGTAGATGGCCAGCATTTCCTCGCGCTCGCGCTGGATGACTGACACCTCCGGCTCTGGCGCATGCGTCGGGGGCGGTGGTACCTGCGACAGTCGCTGGAATGTGATTCCCCCGTCGTTTGGCGTCACGACGATGGGTTCGGCCACCACAGGCGGAACGGATGCCGCAGAAGCAGCAGCGACGATGGTGTTGGGCTTGTCCTCCTCTGCCATGGCCGGCACGCCCTCGATATGGATCGTGAGGTGCGCGCTGGCCGCTTCCACTTGGCCCTGTTCGAGCAGATCGAGACGATCCGCCCAGTCCTGCATCATCCGGCGGCGCGGCTCAACATACTTGGCGTGGTTGTAGGCCGAACTCACCTTGTTCGGGTCCGAGTGCGAAAGCTGCGCGTCCACCCAAATCTTGGGATAGCCGATCTCGTTGAGCGCCGTCGAGATGGTTCCGCGGATGCCGTGACCGGTCAGTTGATCCTCGTAGCCCATTCGTTTCAAGGCCGCGTTGAGGGTGTTCTCGCTGATGCGCTTCTTGAGTTCGCTGCGGTGCGTGAGCAGATGGACCTGGGCCGGCCTCATCACACCCAACAGGTAGCGCACGATCTCGATGGCCTGCACGGACAACGGCACGATGTAGGGCGGAACGTCCTGCGGGCGCTTGCCGGCCTTGCGCATCTCGTCCTGGAGTTGCTTGACGATCTGCGGCGGGATGATCCACAGGCCACGGTCGAGATCGAACTGGTCCGGGGTCGCCAGCCGCAGCTCGCCGGTACGCACGCCGGTCAGGAACAGCAGCCGGATGCCGAGTTGGGTCTGCCAACCACGAGGGTTGTAGAGCCTGAGCTTGTGCAGGAACTCGGGGAGCTCCGGAAGATGCAGGTAGGGGTTGTGGTTCACCGGGGGCTTGGGCTCGGCCACCACGTCCAGGTCGGAGGCCGGATTGGCTTCCAGCCCCTCCACGATGACGAGGGCATAGCGGAACAACTGCCCCAGCCAGGTGCGGACCTTCTCGGCAGTGGTGAACGCCTTGCGCTCCTCGATCCTCGCCAGGACGCCCAGGAGTTGGGGCCGGCGAATGTCGTAGATCGACATCTGCTTGAGGCTAGGCAGCACGTCCTTGTTGAAGATCCGCAGGATCTGCGACAGCGTGCTGTTCCTGCCCTCCTTGATTTCCTTGCGGCGATGCTCGACCCACGCATCGAAGACGGCCTTGAAGGTGTAGTCGGCCGCAAGCTTGACCGCGTGTCGCTTCTGTTTCCGATCGGTATGGGGGTTGACGCCCTTTGCCAGAAGCGCCCGGGCTTCGTCGCGCAAGGTGCGCGCTTCGCGCAAACCGATCTCGGGGTAGTTCCCCAGGGAGATGCGCTTTTGCTTGCCGAGCCAGTAATAGCGCAAATGCCACGACTTGCCGCCGGTGCGGGCGACCACCAGGCCGAGGCCATCGGTGTCGGGGATGCTGTAGGTTTTCTCGGCGGCCTTGGCTTGCCGCACGGTCAGATCAGAGAGTGTCATCATCAAGCTCCTAAGTCTTGGACTTAGGCCCGATGCTGCTTGTCATCCCGATCCAACCCCAGCAACAACCCGGAACCGGCACGACCCGCATTCTTTGGCCTTGTTTTTGGCCTCAAAAATGGTGGCTGTCAGTGGATTCCCATGGCTTTCGCTGGAAAGAAAAAAGGAGCCGAAGCTCCTCTTTTCAATGACTTACAGACGTCAGTGGAAGTCTGTAGATCATAAACTGGAGCGGGAAACGAGACTCGAACTCGCGACCCCGACCTTGGCAAGGTCGTGCTCTACCAACTGAGCTATTCCCGCGTTACAACTTGTTGCCCGTTCGGCCGAAACCGAACCTTTGACGCCTAACTTTCACCAACCCCGCCGAAGCCAGGTTGTAGAATTTGGAGCGGGAAACGAGACTCGAACTCGCGACCCC
>NZ_KV812719.1:0-13499 GCF_001813485.1 Pseudomonas sp. HMSC067G02 | reverse complement strand
AGGTGCCCCATCAACCATTAAATCCGTATACCCGTTATTAATAAGAGGATTCCGCTTCCCTTCCTTCTGGTTGACAATCGAAGAAGCTTGGTGGCGTTGACCAATCTTGTCGATTTGATCACCTCCTGCCTTGAGCACCCTTCGGCCGCGAATCAAGTATTTTTGGTAAGCGACGATGAAGATCTTTCCACGAGAGAACTTTTAAAACGCATGGGGATTGCATTGGGTGCGCCTGCCCGGCTGCTTCCTGTGCCTGTTTTTCTTATGAAGTTTATAGCAGGAATGCTTGGTAAGGGTGCTTTCTCCCAGCGATTGCTTGGGTCTTTGCAGGTTGATATAAGCAAGACAAAAGAACTTTTGGCTTGGCATCCACCTTTGAACGTCGATGAGGCTTTGAAGGAGACGGCGCGCCACTTTCTGGATTCTAAAGAATGAATTTAATAATTATTCTTCCTATAATAGCTGCCTTGGCTTTCCTGCTGACGGCAATTTTGCGGAGATATGCGCTGGCCAATAGCGTGATTGATGTACCCAACGACCGTAGCTCCCATTCCATGCCTACTCCACGGGGAGGAGGCGTCTCTATAGTGATAAGTTTTTTGCTGGCAATACTGCTTCTGGGTTTCTTAGGGGTTGCCGATTGGACTTTTGTGATTGCATTATTCGGGGCGGGCCTTGGTATCGCTACTATTGGCTTCCTTGACGACCATGGACATATCGCTGCCCGCTGGAGGCTTCTCGGGCATTTTGCAGCTGCATCCTGGATACTTTATTGGCTGGGCGGTTTTCCTCCGCTGCTTCTTCTAGGTACCACCCTTGATATGGGGTGGTTTGGTCATATATTGGCCGCCATATACTTGGTTTGGATGCTTAACCTCTATAACTTCATGGATGGAATCGATGGAATTGCCGGTATAGAAGCCATAACCGTTTGCCTTGGCGGTGTACTGCTTCTTTTCTGCCTGGGAAAGGGGCTGGATAATGAAGGGATTTGGGTTCTTGCCGTGCTTGCAAGTGCCGTTCTGGGCTTTTTGATTTGGAACTTCCCTCCGGCAAAGATATTCATGGGAGATGCGGGAAGCGGATTCCTGGGTGTCGTTTTGGGGGCGCTTTCCGTCAAAGCAGCATGGGTGGCCCCGGAGCTTTTTTGGAGTTGGCTGATTCTTCTGGGTATTTTTGTCGTCGATGCAACATTTACTTTATTACGAAGACTTCTTCGTGGGGATCGCATTTATGAAGCCCATCGGAGTCATGCGTATCAGTACGCATCTCGATACTTCGGAAAGCATTTGCCTGTCACCTTGGGAGTTTTCTTCATAAATGTTCTCTGGCTCTTTCCATTTGCTCTGGCAGTTGGCTTGGGAATGGTCGATGCGCTACTAGGTGTGTTTGTTGCATACTTGCCTCTGATCTTGATTGCCGTGAGGTTTCGTGCCGGATCGCTGGAGACGGTTTGACTTCTGGAACCTTTCGCACCCCTCTTGAGCCTAACCCAGGCCTGGTGTGACGTTTCAGTGCTTGTCTCTATCTGGATTTGCTAATCTGGTTACGCTTGTGAGCTGTTTAGAAAGGAGTGGGGAGAGCTGGATGATAGATGGTTTGCGTGTTCGACTGCTGGGGCTGCCGCGTCGTTATAAAAGGATCTTGCAGGTCCTTGCCGACGTAGCGCTGGTCTGGCTCTCCCTTTGGTTGGCATTCTTGGTGCGGTTGGGCACGGAAGACATGATCAGCCCCTTCGAGGGCCATGCCTGGCTGTTCATCGCCGCCCCGTTGGTGGCCATTCCCCTGTTCATCCGCTTCGGCATGTACCGGGCGGTGATGCGCTACCTAGGCAACGACGCCCTTATCGCGATCGCCAAGGCCGTCACCATTTCCGCGCTGGTCTTGTCGTTGCTGGTCTATTGGTACCGCTCCCCGCCGGCGGTGGTGCCGCGTTCCCTGGTGTTCAACTACTGGTGGTTGAGCATGCTGCTGATCGGCGGCTTGCGTCTGGCTATGCGCCAGTATTTCATGGGCGACTGGTACTCTGCTGTGCAGTCGGTACCATTTCTCAATCGCCAGGACGGCCTGCCCAGGGTGGTCATCTATGGCGCTGGCGCGGCCGGCAACCAGTTGGTTGCGGCATTGCGTCTCGGTCGGGCGATGCGTCCGGTGGCGTTCATCGATGATGACAAGCAGATCGCCAACCGGGTCATCGCCGGTCTGCGGGTCTATACCGCCAAGCATATCCGCCAGATGATCGACGAGACGGGCGCGCAGGAGGTTCTCCTGGCGATTCCTTCCGCCACTCGGGCCCGGCGCCGAGAGATTCTCGAGTCCCTGGAGCCGTTCCCGCTGCACGTGCGCAGCATGCCCGGCTTCATGGACCTGGCCAGCGGCCGGGTCAAGGTGGATGACCTGCAGGAGGTGGACATCGCTGACCTGCTGGGGCGCGACAGCGTCGCACCGCGCAAGGAGCTGCTGGAACGGTGCATCCGCGGTCAGGTGGTGATGGTGACCGGGGCGGGCGGCTCTATCGGTTCGGAACTCTGTCGGCAGATCATGAGTTGTTCGCCTAGCGTGCTGATCCTGTTCGAACACAGCGAATACAACCTCTATAGCATCCATCAGGAACTGGAGCGTCGGATCAAGCGCGAGTCGCTTTCGGTGAACCTGTTGCCGATCCTCGGTTCGGTGCGCAATCCCGAGCGCCTGGTGGACGTGATGCGTACCTGGAAGGTCAATACCGTCTACCATGCGGCGGCCTACAAGCATGTGCCGATCGTCGAGCACAACATCGCCGAAGGCGTTCTCAACAACGTGATAGGCACCTTGCATGCGGTGCAGGCCGCGGTGCAGGTCGGCGTGCAGAACTTCGTGCTGATTTCCACCGACAAGGCGGTGCGGCCGACCAATGTGATGGGCAGCACCAAGCGCCTGGCGGAGATGGTCCTTCAGGCGCTCAGCAACGAATCGGCGCCGGTGCTGTTCGGCGACCGGAAGGACGTGCATCACGTCAACAAGACCCGTTTCACCATGGTCCGCTTCGGCAACGTCCTCGGTTCGTCCGGCTCGGTCATTCCGCTGTTCCGCGAGCAGATCAAGCGCGGCGGCCCGGTGACGGTCACCCACCCGAGCATCACCCGTTACTTCATGACCATTCCCGAGGCGGCGCAGTTGGTCATCCAGGCCGGTTCGATGGGGCAGGGCGGAGATGTATTCGTGCTGGACATGGGGCCGCCGGTGAAGATCCTGGAGCTCGCCGAGAAGATGATCCACCTGTCCGGCCTGAGCGTGCGTTCCGAGCGTTCGCCCCATGGTGACATCGCCATCGAGTTCAGTGGCCTGCGTCCTGGCGAGAAGCTCTACGAAGAGCTGCTGATCGGTGACAACGTGAATCCCACCGACCATCCGATGATCATGCGGGCCAACGAGGAACACCTGAGCTGGGAGGCCTTCAAGGTCGTGCTGGAGCAGTTGCTGGCCGCCGTGGAGAAGGACGACTACTCACGGGTTCGCCAGTTGCTGCGGGAAACCGTCAGCGGCTATGCGCCTGACGGTGAAATCGTCGACTGGATCTATCGCCAGAGGCGGCGAGAACCCTGAGTCATCGTTCTCCGGAAAAGGCCGCCTAGCGGCCTTTTTTGTTTTCTCCGTACGATGTTTCCGGTGCCGGACCAGGAAGCGACTGCTTTGCTGGGGCTGTCGATCCAGGTGCGTTCCACGGCGATAAGGTGGTTTCGTGGATGGGCATGAAGCCCTCTACGTGGTCATTCATCTCTGAAGGAGTGCACCCATGCACCTAATCAAATCCGCTCTGCTTCTCATCCTGTTCGCCTGTCTTCCGTTTTCGGCTTCCGCCGCACCGGTCGCCGTCGCCAAGAATCCGCTGGCCTCAACGACACCTGCGACGACCGTGTCGCCGGGGGAGCAGGTCAATATCAATACGGTCGACGAGGCCGCCCTGATACGGGGGCTCAACGGTGTCGGCGAGGCCAAGGCCAGGGCGATCCTCGAGTATCGTGCGGCCCATGGTCCGTTCGTCTCGGTGGATCAACTGCTGGAAGTGAAGGGGGTAGGCCCGGCGTTGCTGGAGAAGAACCGGTCGCGGATCGTCATCGAGTGAGGTGCGACTGAAGGGCCGAACTTTCGTCCCGATAACGAAAAAGCCCCCGGCATGTGCCGAGGGCTTTGAATTTGGCTCCGCGACCTGGACTCGAACCAGGGACCCAATGATTAACAGTCATTTGCTCTACCGACTGAGCTATCGCGGAACAGCGAGGCGTATGTTACTGATTAAAAAGGGGAAGTCAAGCCTCTCCCGATGACTTCCCCTTTTTCCCTACAGGACCTGGACGATGGCCTTGGTGATGGTCTCCAGGTTCGATTTGTTCAGCGCGGCGACGCAGATACGGCCGGTGCTGACGGCGTAGATACCGAACTCGGTCTTCAGACGCTCGACCTGGTCGGCGGTCAGGCCGGAATAGGAGAACATGCCACGTTGGCGACCGACGAAGCTGAAGTCGCGCTTGGCGCCGTGGGCTGCCAGTTGCTCGACCATCGCCAGGCGCATGTCGCGGATGCGGTCGCGCATCTCGCCCAGTTCCTGCTCCCAGAGGGCCCGCAGTTCCGGGCTGTTGAGCACGGAGGAGACGACGCTGGCGCCGTGGGTCGGTGGGTTCGAATAGTTGGTGCGGATCACCCGCTTCACCTGTGACAGCACGCGGGCCGATTCATCGCGGCTTTCGGTCACGATCGAGAGGGCGCCGACGCGTTCGCCATAGAGCGAGAAGGATTTGGAGAACGAGCTGGAAACGAAGAAGCTTAGGCCCGACTGGGCGAACAGGCGCACCGCGGCGGCGTCTTCCTCGATGCCGTTGCCGAAGCCCTGGTAGGCGATGTCGAGGAACGGCACGTGGCCCTTGGCCTTGAGCACGTCCAGCACCTGTTTCCAGTCGTCCAGCTCGAGATCGACGCCGGTCGGATTATGGCAGCAGGCGTGCAGGACCACGATCGAGCGGGCCGGCAGGGCATTCAGGTCTTCCAGCAGGCCGGCGCGGTTCACGCCATTGCTGGCGGCGTCGTAATAGCGGTAGTTCTGCACCGGGAAGCCGGCGGCTTCGAACAGTGCGCGGTGGTTTTCCCAGCTCGGGTCGCTGATGGCCACGGTGGCGTCGGGCAGCAGGCGCTTGAGGAAGTCGGCGCCGAGCTTGAGGGCGCCGGTGCCGCCGACGGCCTGGGTCGTGACCACGCGGCCGGCGGCCAGCAGCTCGGATTCGTTACCGAACAGCAGTTTCTGTACGCCCTGGTCGTAGGCGGCGATCCCTTCGATCGGCAGGTAGCCGCGCGGCGCGTGGGCCTCAATGCGGGCCTTCTCGGCAGCCTGCACGGCACGCAACAGCGGAATGCGCCCCTCCTCGTTGTAGTACACGCCCACGCCCAGGTTGATCTTGCCCGGACGGGTATCGGCGTTGAAGGCTTCGTTCAGGCCAAGGATGGGATCACGCGGTGCCATTTCGACGGCAGAAAACAGACTCATTTTGCGGCTGCTCGGAGTGTGAAGAGAGGAGGGCAACGCAACCCGTTATGCGGGGGCGCAAAGGGTTGCGCAAACGGGGGGTTATTATAGACACCCCTTGATGCATGCGGCGACATTTAGGTGCATGCTTTCAGCTATTTCTGACGCCGGATTTTCCTTGGCGTCACAGCTCCCTGCGAGGTTTTTCATGGATACGTTCCAACTCGACTCGCGCTTCAAGCCCGCCGGCGACCAGCCGGAAGCCATCCGGCAGATGGTCGAGGGGCTGGAGGCGGGGCTTTCGCACCAGACCCTGCTGGGGGTGACGGGCTCTGGCAAGACTTTCAGCATCGCCAACGTGATTGCCCAGGTGCAGCGCCCGACCCTGGTCCTGGCGCCGAACAAGACCCTGGCGGCCCAGCTCTACGGGGAGTTCAAGACGTTCTTCCCGCACAATTCCGTGGAGTACTTCGTTTCCTACTACGACTACTACCAGCCGGAGGCCTACGTACCGTCTTCCGATACCTATATCGAGAAGGACTCCTCGATCAACGACCATATCGAGCAGATGCGCCTGTCGGCGACCAAGGCGCTGCTCGAGCGTCCGGATGCGATCATCGTCGCCACCGTGTCGTCCATCTACGGCCTCGGTGATCCCGCGTCCTACCTGAAGATGGTCCTGCACCTGGACCGCGGCGACCGCATCGACCAGCGCGAACTGTTACGGCGACTGACCAGCCTGCAGTACACCCGCAACGACATGGATTTCGCCCGTGCGACTTTCCGTGTGCGTGGCGATGTGATCGACATCTTCCCGGCCGAATCCGATCTCGAGGCGATTCGTGTCGAGTTGTTCGACGACGAGGTGGAAAGTCTCTCGGCCTTCGACCCGCTCACCGGCGAGGTGATCCGCAAGCTGCCGCGCTTCACCTTCTACCCCAAGAGCCACTACGTGACCCCGCGCGAGACGCTGCTGGAGGCGGTCGACCAGATCAAGGCCGAACTCAAGGAACGCCTGGACTACCTGCGCAACAACAACAAGCTGGTGGAAGCCCAGCGCCTGGAGCAGCGCACGCGTTTCGACCTGGAGATGATCCTCGAACTGGGCTACTGCAACGGCATCGAGAACTACTCGCGCTATCTTTCCGGGCGGGCCCCCGGCGAGCCGCCGCCGACGCTCTACGACTACCTGCCGGCCAACTCGCTGCTGGTTATCGACGAATCGCACGTCAGCGTTCCGCAGGTCGGCGCGATGTTCAAGGGCGACCGCTCGCGCAAGGAGACCCTGGTGGAATACGGTTTCCGCCTGCCTTCGGCGCTGGACAACCGGCCGCTGCGCTTCGAAGAGTGGGAGGCGGTGAGTCCGCAGACCATCTTCGTCTCCGCCACCCCGGGCCCCTACGAGGCGGAACATGCCGGGCGGGTCATCGAGCAGGTGGTGCGTCCCACCGGGCTGGTCGATCCGGAGATCGAGGTACGCCCGGCGATGACCCAGGTGGATGACCTGCTCTCGCAGATCCGCCAGCGTGTGGCCAAGGACGAGCGGGTGCTGGTGACTACCCTGACCAAGCGCATGGCCGAGGACCTCACCGATTATCTCGGCGATCACGACGTGCGGGTGCGCTACTTGCACTCGGACATCGATACCGTCGAGCGAGTGGAGATCATCCGCGACCTGCGCGCCGGTGCGTTCGACGTGCTGGTGGGGATCAACCTGCTGCGCGAAGGCCTGGACATGCCCGAGGTGTCGCTGGTGGCGATCCTCGACGCGGACAAGGAAGGCTTCCTGCGCTCGGAGCGCTCGCTGATCCAGACCATCGGTCGTGCCGCGCGCAACCTGCACGGCAAGGCGATCCTCTACGCCGACAACGTCACCGGCTCGATGCAGCGTGCGATCGACGAGACCGAGCGGCGTCGGGCCAAGCAGATCGCTTTCAACGAAGCCCATGGCATCGTGCCCAAGGGGGTGCGCAAGGACATCAAGGACATTCTCGAAGGCGCCGTGGTGCCCGGCGCGCGCGGCAAGCGCAAGGGCGTGGCCAAGGTGGCGGAGGAGAGCGGGCGCTACGAGAACGAACTGCGCTCGCCGAGCGAGATCAGCAAGCGCATCCGCCAACTGGAGGAAAAGATGTACCAGTTGGCCCGCGACCTGGAGTTCGAGGCGGCGGCGCAACTGCGCGACGAGATCCAGACGCTGCGCGAGCGCCTGGTCAACGTCTGAACCTCAGTGAGCCCCGGCGTCGGCGCGGGCGCCGATGCCGGCCGGCAGCGAGCGGGTCAGCAGCACCGCGAGCATGCTCACTGCGAGCACCATGCCGATGACATGGAAAGCATCGTTGTAGGCCATGATCATCGCCTGCTGGTGGGTGATCTCGCTGAGTTTGCCCAGCGCCGCCTGCTGGCTGCCCAGTTGCGCGGCGAGTTGCGCGAGGCGTTCGTCGACCTGCGGGTTGGTCGGCACCAGGGCTTCGCGCAGATAGTCGAAGTACACCTTGGCGCGACTGTCGAGCAGGGTCGCGAGCAGGGCGATGCCGATGGCGCCTCCGAGGTTGCGCAGGATGTTGAACAGGCTCGAGGCCGAGCCGGCATCCTGTGGCTGCAGGTAGGCGGTGGCGATCAGCGAAATGGTCACCATGATCATCGGCTGGCCGAGGGCGCGCAGTAGCTGGATCTGGTTGAACTGCGGTCCGGCGAAGTCCGGGTTGAGCACTCCGGAGAAGAAGCTGGCAAGGCCGAACAGGCCGAAGCCGGCGGCGCAGAGCAGGCGCGGCGAGACCAGCTTCATCAACTTCGGGACCAGCGGGATCAGGAACAGCTGGGGAATGCCCATCCACATGATCACCTCGCCGATCTGCATGGCGTTGTAGCCCTGGATTTGTGCCAGGTACAGCGGCAGTACGTAGATCGAGCCGTACAGACCCATGCCCAGACCGATGCTGGAAATGCTCGCGAGGCCGAAGTTGCGGTTGCGCAGGATGCCCAGGTCGATCAGCGGGTTCGGCCGCGACAGTTGCAGGATGACGAACAGGACCAGGCTGAACAGGGCGACGCTGCCGAGGCTGACGATCAGTTGCGACTCCAGCCAGTCCTTGCGGTGACCTTCCTCGAGGAAGACCTGCAGGCAGCCCAGGCCGATGCCGAGGGTGACGATGCCGGCGTAGTCGGTACTCTTCAGCAGTTCCCAGTGCGGCGCCTTTTTCTCCAGGCCGTAGAGCAGCCCGGCGATCATCAACAGGCCCGGCGGCACGTTGATATAGAAGATGTATTCCCAGCCGAAGTTTTCCGTCAGCCAGCCTCCCAGGGTCGGTCCGATGGAGGGCGCGAAGGTGGCGGTGATGGCGAACAGCGCCATGCCCTTCGGACGGTGGTGTTCCGGCAACTTGACCAGGGCCAGGGTGAACGCCAGCGGAATCAGCGCGCCGCCGGTGAAACCCTGCATGGCGCGGAACACGATCATGCTTTCCAGGTTCCAGGCGAACGAGCAGAGCAGCGAGGACACCAGGAAACCCACCGAGATCATCACCGCCAGGCGCCTTGCCGAGAGCAGCTGCACCAGCCAGGCGGTCATCGGGATCATGATGATCTCCGCCACCAGGTAGGAGGTGGAG
This sequence comes from Pseudomonas sp. HMSC067G02, assembly GCF_001813485.1. Taxonomy (NCBI): domain Bacteria; kingdom Pseudomonadati; phylum Pseudomonadota; class Gammaproteobacteria; order Pseudomonadales; family Pseudomonadaceae; genus Pseudomonas; species Pseudomonas sp. HMSC067G02. Next base: position 4,394 of record NZ_KV812719.1, on the reverse strand, counting down.
ATCCACGAGCCTTCCTCGAGGGTCGCCGCCAGCGCGCCCTGGATGTCCTTCAGCGAGGAGTTGGTGATCTGGATGTCGAGCACCGCCATGAATGCGCCGAGCATGGCGCTGAGCACCGCGATCCAGTCGCCCCGGGTCGGTTCGCCAAGCGGCCGGGCCAGCGCCTCAGCGGTCACGGAGCTCGACCTCGGCTTCGACGGACATGCCGGGGCGGATGCGGCCATGCAGCGGGTTGTCGGCCTCGAACACGATCTTCACCGGGATGCGTTGCACCACCTTGGTGAAGTTTCCGGTGGCGTTGTCCGGTGGCAGCAGGCTGAACTGCGCGCCGGAAGCGGCGAACAGGCTATCGATGCGGCCGTCGATAGGCGTGTCGGGGAAGGCGTCGAAGGTCAGGCGCGCCTTCTGCCCGTCGCGCATGCGGCCGACCTGGGTCTCCTTGAAGTTGGCCTGGACCCAGATGTCTTCGTCCGGCACCAGCGACAGCAAATGGGTACCAACCTGCACGTACTGGCCGTTGCGTGCGCTGCGCTGGCCGACCAGGCCGTTGATCGGCGAATGGATCAGGGTGCGTGACAGGTTGATTTCGGCTTGCGCCAGTTCGGTGCGGGCGCTGGCGATCTGCGCTTCCAGGCGCTTGATCTCGGCGCCCAGGGTGTCGCGCTGGACGCGTTGTGCCTCGAGGTCGGCGCGGGCCTTGGCCAGTTGCGAGCGAGCCACATGGTTGTCGGCGGTGAGGGTGGTGACCCGTTCCTCGGAAACGTAGCCGGGCTTGCGCAGGGCTTCGGCGCGGTTCAGGTCGATCTGTGCGCGGCCGAGGGTTGCCTGGCTGGCGTTGACGTCGGCGGCGCTGGCGGCGATCAGGCTGCCCTGCTGCACCAGCTTGCTGCGCGCCTGGGCCAGTTCCGCCTCGCGGGTGGCCAGCGCGGCCTGGGCGCGCTCGACGGCCAGCTTGAAGTCGGCGTCTTCCAGGCGTACCAGTAGCTGCCCCTTGTCCACGTGCTGGTTGTCGCGCACCAGGACTTCCTCGACCCGCGCGCCCAACTGGCTGGCCACCCGCGTGATCTCGCCCTGGACGTAGGCGTTGTCGGTGCTTTCCACGTGGCGGCCGATGAACCACCAGTGCAGGAAGAAGGCCAGGGCGATCAGGCCGACGGCCACCAGGAAGACGGTCAGGCGACGTTTGAGTTGGGCGGGCATGGGTGGAGTGTTCCGTCGGCAAAATTCGGCCAATCTAGCAGTGTTCCGCCGGACGTTATAGGCGCTACACTTCGGACTCTTTGTTGCTTATAGGGAACAATAATGGGGCTTGATGATGCGCTGATCTTCACCCGCGTGGTGGAGTACCACAGCTTCACCCAGGCCGCGCAGAGCCTGGGCATGCAGAAGTCCACGGTGAGCCGGCGCATCGCCCTGCTGGAGGAGCGCCTGGGCGTGCGCCTGCTCAATCGCACCACCCGCAAGTTGCGCCTGACCGAAGTAGGGCAGGCCTACTACGAGCGCTGCCGGCAGATCATGCACGATTTCGCCGAGGCCGAGCAGGCGGTCATGCAGCTGCAGCAGGCGCCGTCGGGATTGCTGCGGATCACCTCGCCGATAGAGTTCGGCCAGATGTTCCTCGCCAGCCTGCTGGGCGACTTCATGCGCCAGTACCCGCAGATCACCGCCGAGGTCGAGCTGGCCTCGCGCAGCGTCGATCCGCTGCAGGAGGGCGTCGACATCGTGATCATGGTCGGCCAGCCGGAGGATTCCACCCTGGTGGCCCGTCGCCTGCTCTCTACCAGCCGCTGGCTCTGCGCCAGCCCCGACTACCTGGCGGCGCACGGCACGCCGACATCGGTGGCCGAGCTTGCCGGGCATCGCGCGGTCCTTCTGTCCACCGACTCCCAGCGCTACTGGCCGCTTTCCGGAGACAGCCTGCCCTGCCAGCGGGTGCTGTCCTGCAACAACATCACCTTCGCCCGCGAGGCGGTGGTCGCCGGTGCCGGCATTGCCGCGCTACCGGCGCTGATCTGTGCGGAGAGCGTGCACAGCGGGCGTCTGGTGCGTTTGCTGGCGGACGTGCCGTTGCCGGTTGGCGAACTGTATGCGGTCTATCCTTCGCGGCGTTTCCAGGCGATGAAGGTCAAGGCCTTCCTCGATTTCCTGATCAGCCGCCTGCCGGCCGACACCGGTCGTTTACTGGAGCCGGAGGCGGCCCGCCTGATAACATCGCGCCCCTGAATTTCCGTTTTAACTTCCGCTTGGCAAGAGAGTCTCCATGACCACTGTTCGTACTCGCATCGCCCCGTCGCCGACGGGCGACCCGCACGTCGGTACCGCATACATCGCGCTGTTCAACCTGTGCTTCGCGCGTCAGCACGGCGGTCAGTTCATCCTGCGCATCGAGGACACCGACCAGTTGCGTTCGACGCGGGAGTCCGAGCAGCAGATCTACGACGCCCTGCGCTGGCTCGGCATCGAGTGGGACGAGGGCCCGGACGTCGGCGGCCCGCATGGCCCGTACCGGCAGAGCGAGCGCGGGCACATCTACAAGAAGTATTCGGACGAACTGGTCGAGAAGGGCCATGCCTTCACCTGCTTCTGCACGCCCGAGCGCCTCGATGCGGTTCGCGCCGAACAGATGGCGCGCAAGGAAACCCCGCGCTACGACGGCCACTGCATGCACCTACCGAAGGATGAGGTGCAGCGCCGCCTCGCCGCCGGCGAGTCCCATGTCACCCGCATGAAGGTGCCGACCGAGGGTGTCTGCGTGGTGCCGGACATGCTCCGCGGCGATGTCGAGATTCCGTGGGATCGCATGGACATGCAGGTGCTGATGAAGGCCGACGGCCTGCCCACCTACTTCCTCGCCAACGTGGTCGACGACCACCTGATGGGCATCACCCACGTCCTGCGCGGCGAAGAGTGGCTGCCGTCGGCGCCCAAGCTGATCAAGCTCTACGAGTATTTCGGCTGGGAGCAGCCGCAGCTGTGCTACATGCCGCTGCTGCGCAACCCTGACAAGAGCAAGCTGTCCAAGCGCAAGAACCCGACCTCTATCACCTTCTACGAACGCATGGGCTACCTGCCGCAGGCGCTGCTCAACTACCTCGGGCGGATGGGCTGGTCGATGCCGGACGAGCGCGAGAAATTCACCCTCGCCGAGATGATCGAGCATTTCGACCTGTCGCGCGTCTCCCTGGGCGGACCGATCTTCGACCTGGAGAAGCTCTCCTGGCTGAACGGGCAGTGGATCCGCGAGCAGTCCGTGGAGGAGTTCGCCCGTGAGGTGCAGAAGTGGGCGTTGAATCCCGAATACCTGATGAAGATCGCTCCGCACGTGCAGGGACGGGTGGAGAACTTCAGCCAGATCGCACCGCTGGCCGGATTCTTCTTCAGCGGCGGGGTGCCGCTGGACGCTTCGCTGTTCGAACACAAGAAGCTCGATCCGACCCAGGTCCGCCAGGTCCTGCAACTGGTGCTGTGGAAACTCGAATCCCTGCGCCAGTGGGAGAAGGAACGCATCACCGGCTGCATCCAGGCTGTCGCCGAACACCTCCAGCTCAAGCTGCGCGACGTGATGCCGCTGATGTTCCCGGCCATCACCGGGCATGCCAGCTCGGTTTCGGTGCTGGACGCCATGGAGATCCTTGGTGCCGACCTGTCGCGCTATCGCTTGCGCCAGGCCCTGGAGCTGCTGGGCGGGGCGTCGAAAAAGGAAACCAAGGAATGGGAGAAGATCCGCGACGCCATTCCCGGCTGACCGGCGTTCTTCCACAGTCGATGACGAGGCCCGCCCAGTTGCGGGCCTCGTTTTTTGGGGAGGGGAGGTAAGTGATTGTTCTTCCGGTAAAATTTTTTAGGTTTCGATGAAAAATAATGTTGACAGCCTCAAGCCTCACCCTTAGTATGCGCCCCGTCTTCACGACGAACTCAACGAAGTGAAGCGATCCAGCGGTACTTTGGGGCTATAGCTCAGCTGGGAGAGCGCTTGCATGGCATGCAAGAGGTCGACGGTTCGATCCCGTCTAGCTCCACCACATTCCAAGGCCAGCATCGCTGGCCTTACTTTTCGAAGGTTTCATTGTCCCCTTCGTCTAGTGGCCTAGGACACCGCCCTTTCACGGCGGTAACAGGGGTTCGAGTCCCCTAGGGGACGCCACTTCATGTTCATCCGTCCCAGCAATGGATGAGCGTGTCGATGACCGGAAGGTTGTCGAAGCGATCGGAAGATCGCCCGCCTGATGGCGAATTCGGGGCTATAGCTCAGCTGGGAGAGCGCTTGCATGGCATGCAAGAGGTCGACGGTTCGATCCCGTCTAGCTCCACCAAATTGCCGGGAATACGCGGTTGGTTTTGCGGATTCCTACGAAGGTTTCGTCCCCTTCGTCTAGTGGCCTAGGACACCGCCC
>NZ_KV812718.1:0-3449 GCF_001813485.1 Pseudomonas sp. HMSC067G02 | reverse complement strand
GATTCGTGGATACGCTCGACGAAGCGGTTGAAGGAAATGGCCAGGACCCCGAATTCATCGTTGCTGGTGACCTTCAGGCGCTTGGTCAGGTCGCCTTCGCCCTGGGCGATGTCCTGCATGGCGCGGCCCATGTCGGTGAGCGGTTGCATCAGTACGCGGATCAGCATGCCGAGGAGGAGGACGATGGCGACCACCGCGATCAGCGCGGCGACGATCGCCGAGGTACGCAGCTTGGTGAGCATGGCATAGGCCTTGTCCTTGTCCACCGAGATGCCGATGTACCAGTCCAGGCCGGACAGGCCCTTGACCGGAGAGAAACTGAGGATCCGAGTGTTGCCGTGCAATTCGGCCTCGCTGAAACCGGTGGCGATCTTCGGCGTGTTCTGCGGGTAGACCTCGCTCAGGGTCTTCATCACCTGCTCTTTGTCCGGGTGCACCAGGATCTTGCCGTCGCCGCTGACCAGGAAGGCGTAGCCCATGCCGCTGAAGTCCAGCGAATTGATGATCTGTACCAGGGTCTTCAGGCTGAGGTCGCCGCCCACCACGCCGAGGGTGTTGCCGGCGGCCTTCACCGGCGTCGCCGCGGTGATGATCAGTTCCTGGGTGGCGGCGTCGACGTAGGGCTCGGTCAGGGTCAGGCCGCCGGCCGCTACGGCGTCCTTGTACCAGGGCCGGCTGCGCGGATCGTAGCCGGCCGGCATCGGGCTGTCCGGGCGCATGGTGAAGACGCCGTCCTGCTGGCCGAGGTAGGTGAAGCTGAAGGTCGAGGTCAGGGCCGGCTGTTCGAGCAGGGCGCTGACGGCTTCCGGGCTGTGGTCGCGGGCCAGGGTCTGGGCGGTCTGCTCGACCAGCAACAGACGGCCACCGAGCCAGTTCTGGATGTTGCTGGAGGTCACGTCACCCATTTCCCGCAGGTAGCTTTCGAGGTCCTCGCGGATCGCGTTGCGCTGCAGGTAATCGTTGTAGAGGGTGAACAGTGCGAAAGCGGCGAACACCACGAGGGAGGCCGCGAGGAGGATCTTGTGGCTGAACTTCAGACTTTTGATCATGTTGTATTGCGTCCAGGAGTATGTAGCGCCAGTCTTTGACCAGACCCCTGCGACCGTTCCGCGGGCGCAGGGGCTTTCCGTACGCCTTGCAGCGTCGGGCGGGTCGCGCGGGTGGGTAGTCCGTCGACCCAGGCACGGCCTTGTGCCACGAAGCCACGGTTCCCTGGGTGGCTCCGAAGAATGCGTGATACGGATACGATGGCGATTTTTCCTGTCTCAGCAAGGCCCGAAGGTCTTCGCTGAAGCTGGACGGCCAGATCGGGTCGATGCGCTGGCCCGACGCCCTTCGCGGGAACCCGCGCATATTGGTACGCGGGTTCCGCTGGAAGCCCCGTTGTACAAGGGCTTTCCCTTACTGTCGGCACAGCGTGCCGGAGCTTTAGTCCCGAGGATGAATGGATGTCGCAAGCGAATGAGTTGTTGATCGGCGCTGGCCCCGATGGCCAGCCGGTAGGGCAGGCCTGGCGCCTGGCCAACCGTCATGGATTGATCGCCGGCGCCACCGGTACCGGCAAGACGGTGACCTTGCAGCACCTCGCCGAATCCTTCAGCGATGCCGGTGTCGCGGTGTTCGCCGCCGACATCAAGGGCGACCTGTGCGGCATCGCCGCGCCGGGCAACCCGCAGGGCAAGGTCGCCGAACGCATCGCCAGCATGCCGTGGCTGAACTACCAGCCGAAGGCCTACCCGACCACGCTCTGGGACATCGCCGGGAAGACCGGCCACCCGTTGCGCACCACCATCAGCGAGATGGGCCCGCTGCTGCTGGCCAACCTCCTGGAGTTGACCGATAGCCAGCAGGCCGCGCTGTTCGCCGCCTTCCAGGTGGCCGACCGGGAAGGCCTGCTGCTACTCGACCTGAAGGACCTGAAGGCGCTGCTCAACCACCTGAAGGACAATCCGGAGATCCTCGGCGAGGACCGGGCGCTGTTCACCGGCGCTTCCGGGCAGGCGCTGCTGCGCCGCCTGGCCACTCTGGAGCAGCAGGGCGCCGAGGCCTTCTTCGGCGAGCCTGCCCTGCAACTGGAAGACATCCTCCGCCCCGAGCCGGACGGGCGCGGGCGCATCCACCTGCTCGACGCCAGCCGCCTGGTGCACGAGGCGCCGAAGGTCTACGCGACTTTCCTGCTCTGGCTGCTGGCCGAGCTGTTCGAGCAACTGCCGGAGCGCGGCGATGCCGACAAGCCGGTGCTGGCACTGTTCTTCGACGAGGCCCACCTGCTGTTCAACGGCACGCCGAAAGCCTTGCGCGACCGCCTGGAACAGGTGGTCCGGCTGATCCGCTCGAAAGGCGTCGGGGTGTACTTCGTCACCCAGTCGCCGGGCGACCTGCCGGACGATGTCCTGGCCCAGCTCGGCCTGCGTATCCAGCATGGCCTGCGCGCCTTCACCGCCAAGGAACAGAAATCGCTGCGCGCGGTGGCCGACGGTTTCCGCCCGAACCCGGCGTTCGACACCCTGGGGGTGCTGACCGAACTGGGTATCGGCGAGGCGCTGGTCGGCACCCTGGAGGAAAAGGGCACGCCGGCCATGGTCCAGCGCGTCGCGGTGGCGCCGCCCTATTCGCGGATTGGCCCGCTGAGCGACAGCGAACGCGCCGAACTGGTCCAGCGGTCGCCGTTGAAGGGGCGCTACGACCAGCCGATCGATCGCGAGTCGGCCTACGAGGTGCTGGCGAGCAAGGCGGACGCCAAGCCCGAGGTGCAGGGCCAGGCGCCTGCACAGCAGGAAAGCGCGTCCGGCGTCGGCGGCATGGCCGGGCAGATTCTCGGCAGCCTGCTGTCCAATTCGACGGTGAAGAGCGCCATGCGCCAGGCGGCCAACCAGTTGAGCCGGGAGCTGGTGCGTGGCCTGCTCGGCTCGTTGATGGGCGGGAAGAAGCGGCGCTGAGCGCCAGGCCATGAAAAAGGCGCCCGCGGGCGCCTTTTTCATGGGGGCTGGATGATCGCCGACTAACCGCTTCGCGGTTAGCTGGCCTGTGGGACGGACGGGCTCAGATCTTGAAGCTGTCCACCAGGTGCCGCAGGCGCCCGGCCTGGGCTTCCAGCTCGCCGCAGGCGCGCAGGGTGGCCTGGAGGTTCTCCACGCCTTCCTGGTTGAGGGTGTTGATCTCTGTGATGTCCATGTTCAGCGAGTCGACCACCGCGGTCTGTTCCTCGGTGGCGGTGGCCACCGACTGGTTCATGCTGTCGATCTCGCCGATCCGGCTGGTCACGCTGCCCAGGCGTTCGCCGGCACGGTTGGCGATCTCCACGCTCTCCAGGCTGTAGCGCTGGCTTTCGGTCATGGTGGCCACTGCCTCGCGGGCGCCGACTTGCAGCTCTTCGATCATCTTCTGGATCTGCTGGGCCGATTCCTGGGCGCGATGGGCCAGGTTGCGCACCTCGTCGGCGACCACCG
>NZ_KV812717.1:192884-204419 GCF_001813485.1 Pseudomonas sp. HMSC067G02 | reverse complement strand
ACTCAACTACGGAGTCGATCTATCAACCATCTGAGGGTGGTATCAGATTGATGGGGTGAAGGTGCCCCATCAACCATTAAATCCGTATACCCCAACCATTAAATCCGTATACCCGTATTTCTCAATGTCCCGTCTTTTGGCGACGTGGGTCACATCCATGACCTGTGGCCATTCATGGGCTACGTCACGGCACAGACGTCGCGCATCGCGCTCGCAACTGGCAGCGTCATCACCACTCTGCGTCATCCCTTGCTTGTGGCCAAAGCAGCAGCCTCGATCGACCGCTTGTCAAATCAGCGCCTGGTGCTAGGTATCGCCACGGGTGATCGGCCAACAGAGTTCCCGGCCTTCGGTCAGACAATGGATGCGCGAGCCACGTTGTTCCAAGAAGCATTGACTGTGTTGCGTCAAGCCTGGCGTGAGGACTTCCCGGAAATCTCCACGCCCCGAGTGAACTTGTCGGGTGCAGATACGCTGCCGAAACCGGCGTTGAGAGACATTCCCGTGATGGTGACTGGTCATTCACGCCAGTCGGTCGAATGGATTGCCGAGCATGGGGATGGCTGGCTTTACTATCCCCAAAATATCGCGCAGCAAGCCATGACAATCAAGAATTGGCGGTCGCTGACACCAAGATTCAAACCCTTCACGCAATCCTTCTATATTGACCTGTCGGAGAATCCCGATGAACCCCCGTCGCCCATCTTCCTCGGGTTTCGGGCTGGTCACCGATTCTTTACTGACTACTTCAGCCGCTTGCGCGATATTGGGGTTAATCATATTGGCCTCAACCTGAAATACGCGACACGTCCGGCGCATGAGATTGTTCAGGAACTTGGCGAGCATGTCGTACCGCACTTTCCGGCGCACGCTACTGCCCATTTGGAGGAGGCGCAGGATGCTGCACGGTCATAAAATTTTTGCCTGGGATCTCGCTTTTACTTCTTCGGCTGGTACCTATGCCTTCGATGTCCAATGCGAAATGCTGGCTGACATCGGTTATGACGGCCTGACCTATGCCGTCTGGTCAGGGAGCCGATGGGAAACCGCAAAGCGTCTATCCACCGTGAAAGATCGTTTCGGTTTGGAGGTCTTTAGCGTGTATGTGGTGATCGACCTGGATCAGGGCCCACAGCATCCCATCAACGCAGGACTCTTGCGGATGCTTGAGGAGATGGAAGGCGTGAAGGCTGTCAATCTTGGAATCAGGACGGCAGGCCACGGTTCAAATCATCGAAAGGCACCGGACGACAAGGTATTGCAGGACTTCCTTGGTCGGGCACTTGAGATTTGCGCACGGCGCGGAATTAACATCCTGCTGTATTTTCATCTGGGCTTCTGGATGGATCATTACTCCATTGCGGCACAGATCTGCTCGGTCGTGAACCATCCGAATCTCGGCATCGTGTTTCCAAGCTATCACTGGTATGGCTACGAAACCAATGCAGGCAGCCCGACGGAGGGCTATCAGGCAGTAGACCCGACGCCAGCGTTAATGGCGTCAACACCCTTCATGCGGGAATTGACTCTCAGCGGCGCAACCCGCAGCCCACTTGGCTGGAGTCGTATTGCCACTTTCGAGGCGCTCGATGCAGGAGAACTCGACAACTTCGCACTTCTTGGACTTGCCAAGTCGTTCGGTTATACCGGCCCCGTCGGCTATGACGGCACATTGGTCGGGGGGAATCCATACAGCACGCTCAAACGCTCCTATGACGCGATGGACGAGATGTTGGGTTTGCTGACAAAGCACCCTGGTTGGGCCAAGCGTGAAACGCACCCGTAACCTATGATTGAGCGCACCTACATGTCCCAACACCCTTTGATTGCTGCCCAATTGAGGCAGGCGATGCGCGGCGTGGCCTCCACGGTGACGCTAATCACGTCGATCGCTCCCGATGGCCACGGACACGTAATGATCGCCAGTTCATTCACATCAGTCTCACTGGAGCCGCCCACGGTTCTAGTGTGCATTGGTCAGCAAACCCGTATCCATGGGCCGCTGCTGGCTGCTCGACGATTCTGCATCAATGTACTCCGCGCAGAACAGGAGGTACTTGCGGTGCACTGCCGTAGCGCCACGGGGACCGACCGTTTCGATCATGAAGCCTGGCGATTTGATGAAGTCAATGGGTTGCCCTATCTGCAAGGGGCGCAGGCTTCGCTGTTCTGTGAGCTGATTGAACACCATGCAGTCGGCACCCACTCGGTAATGCTGGCCAGTGTCGAGCGTGTGCTCACATCTGCATATGCCGATCCACTCGTCTATCTGGATGGCCGCTTCCGGGCCATAGATCCAACCCGTTGAAGATATGCAGCGAAGAATTTCACAACTGCCTCGGCATATCTCTAGACAGCCTGCCGGGTTATGTGGCTGAGACTCTTCGAGCATTAGCCAATGCCCATTCCCCGCTGCCGTCCGATTTCCCACGCCACGCCGCCACCGCTCACCGTCGCGGCAAGTTGCTGCCCCAGGCGTTGTTCGATCACGGGTTTCCACGGCACCAGCGAGAAGCCCAAGCCATCATCGAGCATCGCGTACCGCCCACTGGCGAGCATGACGTTGCGGCGATAGATGCCGGCCACACGCTGGCCGTCTGTCACGGGCCGGTGCTCCAGGCCGGTTTCAGCGGCAATGTCCTTGGCGACCTGTGACAGCTCCCGGCTGCGCAGCGTGTCCAACAGGTTGCGCGCCAGAATCACGCGCTGTCCGCGTCGCTCGGCCAGACCCTGTTCGGCCAGGAAGTCGGCGCGCTGCTGCATCGCCTGTTTGGCCTCTGCACCAAAGCCCAGATCACCCAGGCCCGAGCCGCCAATCAACTGCTGGTCGAGCCAGGTGGCCCCGATGACGCGCACCTGTCGCTCGATGGGCAGGTGCGATTTCAACTCCACGGCCACGCCGCCCAGACGCTGCGCGTCGTAGCGCCGGCCCTGCTCGGGAAGGTCGCCAGGCACCTTCCATAACCCCTCGGCCATGCGCTCCACGATGCCGGCCCGGCGCAGGGCTTCCAACCTGCGGACATGAGCTGTCACGACCTCTTGCGGGTCACGGCCGGGGACGGCCGGGCCCTGTGCCACCGCCAGGTGGTGATCGGTGCGGTACAGGCCATCGCTCGCCAGCGCGGCGATGTTCCTGTCGGCCGCGCGCACGTCGGCCGATCCCTTCACCTCCACCACGGCCCCGGCCGGGTAGTTCGCCAGCTCGTCGCGGGTGTTGAGCGCGACGTAATGGGCCTTGCCGTCCACGCCGTCGATGACCAGATAGCCTCGGTCGCGCAGCTCGTCGGCCAGCCCCTTCGCTGCAACGCGCCCGAGGATGGTTCGGCCATCGTCTCCCGGCTCGAACACCGCCAGTTCGCGCGGCTCGCCGCGCATGGCCCGCTGCATGGTGCGGATGATGTCGCCACGTTCGCCAAGGGCGCGCAGGGTCTTTTCCGCATCCGCATGGACGGCCCAGGTGCCGGGCTGCGTATCGTCGGCCAGGCCCAGGCGCTGCAAGCGTTGCAGGCGGCCGATCAGCAGCAGGCGCTGGCGTTGCAGCCGGGGTTCGTTGAAGCGTTCGATCTGCACCCGGCCATCCTCGCCGGCCTCGCGTTGCAGGGTGCGGTCGAGGCTCGTCCAGCGCTCCTGTTCCACCTCGCGCTGCAAGGTCTGCTGGATCTCCAGTTCGGTGCGCGGCCCCAGCCATTCGGTCGCCAGTTCGGCGGCGCGATGGCGGAAGCCGTGGGCGATGTAGTCGCCGGCGATGATGAGGTCTTTGCCGGTGTCGTCACGTCCGAGCACGATCAGGTGGGTGTGCGGGTTATCGGTGTTCCAGTGATCGACCGCCACCCAATCCAGCCGCGTGCCCAGGTCGGCTTCCATGCGGTCCACCAGATGCCGGGTGTAGGTGCGAAGGTCGTCCAGTTCGGCGCCGTCCTCGGGCGAGACGATGAAGCGGAAATGGTGCCGGTCGTCGGCGGCCCGCTCCTTGAAGGCGTCAAGGTCGGCTTCGTCGGTCTGCGGCCCGTAGGCCCGGCCCGGTTCGCCGTCGCGGCCCGCGCCGTCGCGCTCGATGTAGCGCAGGTGCTTGGCGAGCGATTGCGGGCTGGCACGCTGGTGATTGACCAGCAGCGTCTTGATGGTCACGCGCCGCGACATGGGCGTCAGCTTCGCGCCCGCGAAACGCGCCGCCGTGTGGCCGCGCCCCAGGCGTGAACCAGGCCGCTGGCCGGCGCGTGCGCCGCCGCCGGCTGCGGAATGACGCATCGAGGACTTGCCGCCGCTGGCCTTGCCCGCCTGCTTGAGCACCTTGGAAACGAAGCTCTGGCCCTGGCCCTTGCCCCGGTTCTTCGGGGCTCTGGGGCGCACGCGGAAATCGTCGTCGCGGCGGTCGGTCATGGCTGCGCTCCTCGCAAGCTACGGCGTGTCCTGTCGTGCAAAGCACGCGGACATGCCTGCATTGGCGCGACCCTCGCGCCCCAAGCGGCACGGCGGCAAAGCCGCTGCGTGCCGCACCACCCCCACGTGCAGACTGGCTTTCGACGCGGCCCGGTGCCGCGTCCTTTTGTCTTGCCTTCCGCCTTTGCCCCTCGCTGGCGCTCCGGGCAGCGGCGGCCCGGCGGCGCTGCTGCGTAAGCAGCCAGCGCACCGGCGAACGCGGACACGGCCGCAGGCCGGGCGCGTTCGAGGCAAGACGCCTGCACATGGGAAGGCAGCGCGAAGTGCAGCGCGGATGCGCTCGCACTGCACGCGCGACGACACGCGGAAAGCCACTGGATCGGCATGCCCGATGGCACGACAAGATGCACGGCAACGTACAGCGAGTCGGCGGCCATCATGGGCGAGCCTCCAGCCAGACCGGATGCGCGACGCCGATCACGGCGGATGCGCTGACCGGCCCGAAATAGCGGCTGTCGAACGACGCTGGATTGGTCACGCTCAACAGGAACAGCTCGCCCGATTCGAGGCGGCGGCAAAGCTGCAAGGATGGCAGCGGCCGGCCCAGCCGGTCGGCAGGCAGCGCGGCGGCCGCAGGCACGCCGTCGATGCGTACCTGCCCGGCGACGATGCAAACGTGTTGCGGCGCGACCGCGCCCACACGTTTGAGCAGCGGAACGCGGGTCGGCAGGTAGCCGCGCTGCGCAGCCAGCATGGCGGCCCTGTCGGGCAGCGGCACCAGCACGATGCTGTCCACGGACAACGGACGTGGCAGCGAGGCGGTGCGCGGGTCGAACGGTTCGATGCGATACCAGCCGACCGCCACGCTGTCGGACGGGTTGTAGGTCAGACGCGGCAGCGGCGACACGAAAGCCGCCCAGGCCAGCGCAGCGAGGCCGACGGCGGCGAAGCCCGCCAGCACGATGCGAACGCGCAGGCGCGAGCGAGGTTGCGGCGCGACTTCGTGCGTGCATGGGGTGTTGGATTGGGTCGTCATGGCAGCGCCTTTCCGGCCAGCCAGGCGGCGTGCCGCTCGGCGGTGTATTCGGGCAGCGCCAGGCGGGCCGCCAGACGGTTGCCCAGCGTGCGCCAGTACGCTGGCGACACGTCGATGGCGGCGATGCCTTGCCCTTCGATGCCGTCGATGCGTTCCAGCACGGCACGCACCGCGTTTTCGCCTTCGGCGTGCAGCAGCAGGCGTGCGCCGGGCCGCACGCCGGGGATGCGCTGCATGTCGTCCAGCGGCGTGGCGGCTTGCATCACCATGAGCTGCCAGCGGATCGTGCCGTAGTCGTTTGCTTCCCAGCGCACGCGGCAGAACATTGCACGCGGCAGGAACACCGCGCAGCGCCGCCAGCGGTCGAGCCGCAACGTGCGTGCCGGTTCGCCGAAACGCAGGTAGAGCTTGAAGCGCGGTTCGATGTAGGCGAGCGATACGCGCGTCAGCGGCACGCTGCCGGCCTGGCCGGCGAGCGTCGAAAGCGAAGGCGGCGGCGCAGCAGCCGGTGCAGCCGTCGCCGCGTGAGCGGCAGGCAAGGCGGATGCGTTCATGGCAGGTTCTCCGGGCGCTTGTCGGGGAACTCCCGTTCCAGCAAGCCGCGCAGCAACTCGGCCACGGTCACGCCCTGGCCGAAGGCGGCGATCTTGATGCGTGCACGTAGCGCGGGCGTCACGTCGAGCGTCAGGCGGGCCGTATAAAGGTCGCCCTTGTTGAGCGCATCGGCATCGCCCTGGCGAATCCACGCCTCGGCGTGCGGATTCGCGGGCGGACGTGCGCCGATGCCGACGCGCTTGCTGCGCGGGATGCTCATGTCGGCCACCGCAGCAGTTCATCGGTGAGCACGGCGATCTCGCGGGCGGCGGCGCTGTCGGGCGCCGTCTCGCGGGCGAGCCGGCCAGCGGCCACGCTGTCGGCGAAGACGATGCGCTGGCGCACTTCGCTGCGCAGCGCCGGCAGCGGCTGTTCGGCCAGCGATTGCCGCGCTTCCCTGCCGATGATGGTGGTGCTGACGCGCCGGTTGATGACGAAGGCCGCGTGCAGCGCAGGCCGGAACACCTGCGCTTCGCGGATCAGCGCCACCATCTCGGCGCTGGCCCACAGGTCATACGGACTGGGCTGCACGGGAATCAGCACGCGCTCGGCCGCCAGCAGCGCGGAACGCGCCAATGCGGCGATGCGCGGCGGGCCGTCGATGATGACGTGATCGGCGCGGCGGGCCAGCTCCGGCGCTTCCTGATGCAGCGTCTCGCGGGCGAGGCCCACGGTGCTGAACAGCCGGGGCAAGCCCTGCTGGCTTCTGCGCTGCGTCCAGTCCAGTGAGGAACCCTGCGGGTCGGCATCCAGCAGGATGACGTGCAGACCGCGCATCGCCAGTTCGCCCGCGATGTGCGTGGCGAGCGTGGTCTTGCCGACGCCGCCTTTCTGATTGAGAAGCGCGAAGATCATGACGCGGCCTCCCATGCTGGAAAGCCGGGATTCGCCTGCCCTGCAAAACGCTGTTCGCTGTGCCGTTTGGCGGTTGTCCACCGAAACGGTGCGCTTCTACTAAAAGTTAGAGATTTATAGTTAGGTAAGTTAGAGAGGCTGAAAACCCGCGCCATTACTGGCTTTGCGGCGTTTTCGTACTCCTGATAGCACGATAGGCGTACTCCCGATAGCACGATACCGGGTACTCCTGATAGCACGAGGCCGTCCACAGCTTTTCCCGCAGTTATCCCCGTGCCGTATGCAGCACGGGCCGGAAGGTCAGCAGTTCGGTGTTGTCGTCCGGCATGCGCTCGATGCCGAGGACGTAGCCGGGTAACGACTGCCGTGCCACCAGCACGCGCAGGTCGTAGGCGAAGTCCGAGAAGCGAGCCGCGCTGCCGGATTTGCGATGCAGATGCCGGAAGTCGAATTGCCAGCCGTGTTCCTGCCGCCCGCCGTGCTTGCGTACCAAGCGGTACAGCCAGCGTTCGATGCCGCCCTTCAAGCGGAAATAAGCCGGGTCGATGGTCAGCACCAGGGCGGCGTCGAGCACGCCGGCATAGAACCAGTCCGGCAGGATCAGCTCGATGCCCAGCGGCGTGCCGCTGGCATCGGCCAGTTCGCGCCATTCGTTGATCCACGAAAAGCGATGCAAGCGCCTGCCCGTGGTTTCTCGGATGGACGTGGCCACACTGGTCGATTGCAGCCGGTCGAGCGCCGCTTTCAGGCGCAGGTAGTCGTTGAGGGATGTGCCGCGCCCGATGAAGCGCAGGATCTCGTAGGGCGTGGCGTGTATCCAGCGCGACGGGCGAATGCCCGCGTCGCGTGCCTCCACGATCTGCGAGGCCGCCCAAATCAAAACGTCGGCATCCCATATCGTGGCGATGCCGTGCTCGGCCGTGCCTTCCACGCGGATGGTGATGTTCCCGCTGCGGAAGTCGATCGGCGCGATGCGCCGCGACTTCGCCAGCGAGAAGAATGGAAAGGCCATCAAGTCCTGGCTGTCGCGTGGCGCCATGTCGCCCGGCAGCGCGCGGAACAGGTCGAGCTGTTCGCACTGCGGCAAGGCTTGCCCTGGAGGGCCGGACATGGCGAAGGCCACCCACGCGCCGACGATCAGCGGCCATCACGGTAGTCACCCGCGTGGCGTTCGGCGTATTCCGGGTCGGATGTAGCCTCGTAGCTGCGCTGGTCGGCCCAGGCATCGAGGTCGCTTACTGCGTACATGACGCGGCGACCGAACTTGCGGAACTTCGGGCCACCGCCGATCACGCGCTGCTTCTCCAGCGTGCGAGGACTGAGGCGCAGATACTCGGCGGCTTCGTCGTTGGTCAGGTAGCGTTGGGGCTGCGAGGGCGCAGCGACAGTAGCGGCGGCAGGCCGCAAGGGAGAGGGTCGCATGGGGTGTACCTCCATCAAGCCCGGCCACACCACGCGGCCGGATAGAGGCACTTTCAAGAAAGCAAGGCTTCTTGCTAAGGGACGATTTGCAGGGGGCGCGAAACGTCCCCCCTCCTAATGCGACGGGAACGGCGGAAGCTGTGCCAGGCGGCGGTAGCCGCCGCGCATCAGCGCATCGCCCCGGCGCACCAAGCGCCGCACGCGGGCACGCAAGGCGCTGTCTTTGTGCCAATCGGCCGCGACGGCATCAACGCCGAACAGCCCCTCGGCAACCTCGCGCAAGGACGCGCCCGCCAGGGTCGCGTCGAGTGCCTGCAAGGTGTGCAGTTCCAGCACTGCGGCGTGCGTGGGCCGCGAGCGGGTCGCCGCCGCAGGCGCGGCCCCGGTTGCAGTGGACAACGCATCCAGCCCAGCCGCCAGTGCGCGATAGCGTGCGCAAGGCGTAGTGCAGCCTCGGATGGCGTAGAGGTAGGCCATTCCGTCGGCCATGCTCGGCGTGAGCGTGAGCCGCACGCAGCAGCCGGGCCATTGCGCCGTCAGCATCAGGCGCTTGCCATCATGGATCAGGTGCTTGCGTCCTGGGACGTTCCAGAACTCGAAGGCATCGGCATCCGGCGGCGGGTCGTCGTCCGGGTAGAGCTGGATCACGCCATCGTGATCGGGGAACCACGCCGGATGTGCGTCGCGCGCATCCAGGGCGGGATCTTCCAGCAGGCGCAAGCCCCAACGATGCGCCGTATCTGGTCGGCGGCGGCGGTGCAGCCAGTCGCGCCGGTAGTCAGGGTTTCGGCGCAGGTACTCCCAGGCCAGCGCGGGGCCGCCCTGGTGCAGAACGTAGAGATAAGCCGCTGTCGGATACCAGTGTTCGACGCTGCGATTAGTCATGACGGAACCTCCCTGTGCTTGGGGTGCGTCGCCTGGATTCCGTCGTGCGGGAGCTATCGAATCACCATCAGGTTGTCATCGAAATCGGGGTAAGCTGTAACTACTGGTGTCAAGACAGATTCGCTCCGGGGCATTGCTGAAATCGTCTGAATGCGACGGCTGCGCCGCCACGAAAATGGTGCGCGGCATGGCGCACGGTGCAGCAGCCCGCGCCAAAGATCATGACTGTTTGCGTCAGAAGCGCACCGCTTCGGTGCAAGGATGTGGATTCAGACCTGCCCGGTCTTGGGTAAGACCGAAATAGTCACGATGCGCCCGTTTGACCCGGCTGCGCTGGCTTGCATCAATCCATGATCGAGCCGTTTTCCTGCGCCAGCCGCACGTATTCCGATAGTCGCCGCGCAGGTTGAAAGTAACTGTCGCGCATCACGGGCCACTTGCACGGCCCGACGATGGCAGCCAGATCGGACAGCTTCACCGTTCCCAAGGCGGGCATCCCGATCCCGAGGTCGATCAGGCCGTAGGCCGTATCGCCATCGGTAGGATCGAGCGCGGCCAGCAACCAGGTCGCGTGCGCGTCCGGGGTGAATAGCCGCACCACGGGCATCGGGTCGATGCTCTGGCCGTTGGCGCGCGCCTCGCCAACGGCGAGCAGTTGTGCGTGCTGTTCGGCAGTGATGAGCGGTTGGGTCATGGTTGGCGCTCCCACGAATCCGACGATGCAAGGAGGAGCCTTCCTGCCAAAACACGGAAGCGGCGAAATGGATGCGTGCTTTCGTGCGAAAGCACGAAGGCGTAAGCCGTCGAATCCGTACAGGCACGGAAGCGCAGAAGCGGAATTGTGCAGGCCATGAAAGACACGGATGTGGCTCCACGGGTTTGAGGAAATCCGCATATGCGGATTTCCGTAAAAGCACGAAAGCGTGCCTCTCAGCCATAAATGAACACTATAGATTGTAGCCCTATAGGGCGCAATGGACTGTCATCTTGGTTTTTATGGGGAAACCAAGTTGGTGACAGCGAAACACTCATTGGCGACGGCGATACGGACAGTCAGGAAGGCGCGGGGCTTGAGCCAGGAAGCGTTTTCGGACGTGTCTAGCCGCACCTACATGAGTTCGCTGGAGCGCGACTTGAAAAGCCCGACCCTGCACAAGCTGACCGAGCTGTGCGAGGTCATGGAGGTGCATCCGCTCACGCTGCTGACGCTGGCCTATGCCGGCGACAGCACGGATAAGACCGATGAGCTGCTGGCGCGGGTACGCCAGGAGCTTGAGGCGGTGTTGAAAGAGCGCAGCACGCCGTAGCGCGCGTCGGCGTGTAAGACTGGATTCCGCAAGCGGAGCGCGTAGCGCCGCAGGCGCGAAGGCGTGAGGGATTGAAGCCGCATGGCCGTGACGGCTTGCCGGCACGGGGCGCAGCCCGAAAGCCCGGCGGTGCTAGCAGCGCCGACACGCCATCTTGGATTTGCCTCCACGGGCATTGAACCTGCTGAATATGACTGCGGCAATACCGGAACCAGAAACGATCGGGCGCGAGCTGACGGTTTCCCGCTGCCGCGTGTTCGGTGCTGCGATAAGCAGCGCTGCACCCCGCCGCAATGGGCGGGATGCTTGGGGTGGCCGTCAGGCCGCTTGCGGCCTGCTGCGCGACCAGATCAGGTCGTGCGTGCCGTCCTCGCCTTCGATCAGGCGGGCATACACCGGCGCCGGGAACGAAGGATCGTCGAGGGTCACGGACAGGTACTCCCGCCCGGCCTCGCTGGTCTTCTTCCACGCCGCGCCGATGTCGTGGCTGGCGGCCTGGAGGCGGAAGTCGGGGGCGTTCTCGCTGTTGCCCTTGTCGTTGGGAACCAGCTTGACCTTGACGTTGAGCGTCAGGGTGCGAAGCGTGCCGGTGAAGCCGTCTTTGTCTGCGGTGAAGGTGCCGATGTTGGCCATGATGTTTTCTCCTTTCGGTTGAACAAGGTTCGCGCCCATCGCGTCCTTGTTGTGATCCGGCCGGCGGGGGACGGGCTGGCTGCACCGCCTGCGGTCGCAACGCAGTGGAGAGCCGGGAGGCGAAAAGAATTTGCTGCGCGAGGAAGCCGCGCAGCGGCGGGGAAATTGTTTTCGCCGGACGGTTGCAGCCATGAAGCCCGAGGCGCAGCCGCGCCCCCGCCAGGATTCACAACGAGACAAGGACGCCTTGGGCCGAACCGCTCCGAAAGAAGATGGGGCCGGCTCGGCATCCCCGCCCGAAGGCTTCTCCGGCTCGCCCGCTGACGCGGGCCAGGTCAACCACCCAACGACAGGCGAGAGCGCCCCTGCCGCACCTTGCGGCGCCGGTTTTGAGGCGTGGCGTGGAAGCTCCATAGCGATGCC
>NZ_KV812717.1:191383-192784 GCF_001813485.1 Pseudomonas sp. HMSC067G02 | reverse complement strand
GTGGCGTGGAAGCTCCATAGCGATGCCGGGCGGGATGTTCGTGAACCGTCCTTCGTGACGTGATGGGCGAGAACCGCCAGCGTTGAGGACGGCACGCATCCGAACAACCTGCCGCAGCAAGCGCCAGCGTGTTCGCCAGCACCCGTCCATCGCGGCGGGACGCTTGCCGGGCCGATCCGGCGCAGCCGGTTCGGCGGTATTAAGGGGCGCCAAGCTGCGCGCGGCGGGGATAGCCCGCAGGGCTTTCCCCTGGAGGCAAGCGAAGCACGCAGCGCCGCAGGCGCGAAGGCGTGAGGGATTGAAGCCGCATGGCCGTGACGGCTTGCCGGCACGGGGCGCAGCCCGAAAGCCCGGCGGCGCTGTGCGCCGACACGCTCAAGCAATTTACGGCATCATTCTATGACTGAATATTTAGCCATTTTCCCGTTGGGAACCGCTCATCAGGCAAGGAGGTTGTCGAGTCATGCGTGTTTATATGATCGACAGAAATATCGTATCCAAAATTTCATCAGGCTTCAAAAATTGCAGCATCGAAGATAAAAATTTCATTAAATCACTGGATACAAAAGGAAGTGCCATAAGCCTTCTTCTTTCAAACATCGAAGGCCGACTTGGGATTCCTCAAGACATGAGTCAAGCATCCTCCGGCATGTTCGCTGAAGGTGACATAGCTAAGGGGTTCTTCAAGAAGGCTCGCGTTGATTCAGGTTTTTTTGAAGCCTTCAACAATCTTGCCTCCTGGGGTATCACAACTCATCAGAGAGACTCTTTTCTGAAAAATTCAGAAATCGTCGCATACCTACAAGATACGTTGCATCAGCCGCGCAGCCCGGCCCAAGCTAAAGAGGTTAGGGAGGATATTTTAAATTTCGCATCTAAGCGAGATATGGAAATTGGCCACCCAATCATGCTGTGTGGCTTGTCGACTTTATATGGAAACAAGAATGCGCATGGAGTGCTAAAACCTAAGAAACCCAAACAGAATGATCCTAAGAGAAATGCGAGGATTTATAACGCATTGGCCGACCTGATGGTGATTGTCAATCTTTCAGAGTTGGCGGGCATAAGCAGAGGAATGAAAATGCGAATTCATTTCGCAACAATCGACAAACCTCTCCATGGATTTGTTCAGGAATTCGGACTGCTTGGTGTTACAAAGAGCCGTTTAGCCCTAGTCAATGACAGCACAATCACCCTTGGATTCAATATGTCGCTTTTCCCAAAGCTAACCGGCAACGAGGCAGAAGAGTTCAAGGAATGGTTCAACACCAAGAAGCAAAAAACATGAACATAAGGTTTAAGCCTTGACCTTGAACACCGGGCGCGGCTACTGCCGCGCCCGGATTTGCTTTTCACCGCGCCCAGGACGGAACGGCCTGGGCGCGGTGCTGATCGCGGTTA
>NZ_KV812717.1:190616-191283 GCF_001813485.1 Pseudomonas sp. HMSC067G02 | reverse complement strand
CGGTGCTGATCGCGGTTATTCCTTCGTCTCGATGAGCCACCACACGGCACGCGGCAAGACGCGGCCCGTGATGGGATGAATGTCGGTGAGGTCGGCGCAGGCCGTCCAGCCCAAGGGCGGACGGTAGCCGCGCACGTCGCCATCGCCGTGCCAGCGGCGGGCGCGTACCGTGCCGGGGGCGTAGATCGCAGCCATACGCGGGCGGCTGATGGTGGTGCGGGTCATGGGGGTGTCTCCTTCCAGCGAAGCGCCCCGGTTGAGGCCGGGGCGCATGCCTTCGGCGCGGATCAAGCGGCCAGCGCCTCGGCAGGTTCATCCGCTATTGCCTCGGCATCCTCCGGGGCGTCCTGCTCCGGGCCTGCCTCCTGCGCGGCATCCTGCGGGCCTGCGGCCTTGAAGATGGCGGGCATCCAGCCGGTGCCATCGGCCAGCCGTTCGGCCTCGCTGGCAATGTCGGCCTTCTTCAACTTCGCCAGCCGGGTGACGTGCTGCGGCGCGTACTCGCCCACGGCATCCAGAATCACGGCCTTCGGAACGTGCTTGAAATAGCCTTCTGCGGTCGGCTGCCACCATGCGGCCATGTCGAGGCCCACGGCCTGCGCCAATTCCTCGCCGGGTTGCTGCACCGTGGTGCGGGGCGTCACCACGTCCACCGTGGAAGCCACGC
>NZ_KV812717.1:130073-190516 GCF_001813485.1 Pseudomonas sp. HMSC067G02 | reverse complement strand
CGAACAGTTCGGCGCTGTCCTCCGGCAAGGCTTCGCCCGCCACCTGTTGCAGTTCGCGCAGTGCCACGGCGGCGGGCGATTCCGGCCAGTCCGGGGCCATGCCTTCCAGCCGGTCTTGCACTTTCAAGCTCATGCCCAGCGGCAGGTCGTGGCCGTAGTGGCTGCCCTGCAAGATGGTCTGCACCATGCCATGCACCACGGCAGCCAGCGCGGCTTGCGGGTGCCGGGCGACTTCGATTTGCAGCGCGGCGGTGCGGTGGGCGCTCAACCGCTGCGCCAGCCGGTCAGACATGGCGGCGATCTTGGGCTGTTCGTCGTCCTCGCCTTCGTCGTCGTTTCCGGCTTCGCCTTCGCCGCCGAAACCCTGCCGCAAGCGTTCCAGCGTGCGCAGCGCCTTGGCTTCGGCCTCACGCATCAAACCGCGATGAATCACGGTTTCGCCGTTGCGGTCGATGGTGACGATAGCCCCGGCTGCGGCCTTCACGTTCGGACTGTAGTCCTGCAAGCCATCTTCCAGCGCCTGCAATTGCTCGCCCACGGCTTCGCCTTCCTCTTGCAGCGCGTCGGCCTTGTCCTCGTCCTCGGCGTCCAGCGCGGCATCCACTGCTTCGGCCAGTTCGTGCAGCTTGGCTTGCAGCTTCTCGATACGTTGGGCCTCGCGCTTGATTGGCTCGCGTCGCTCCCTGGGCGCACGCTGGAAGGCGTGCAGGTCGGAATGGGTCATTCCCGGCGTGGCATCCACCCATGCCCAACCTTCGGCGCGAACATTGGCGGCAATGCCTGCCAGCCGGTCTTGCACCAACCGTTCCAGCAACGCGGCATCGGTCAGATACACGCCCGCGTCACCTTCCGCGAACAGGTCACGGCGAATCCCGCCGCCTGCGGCTTCGTAGCTGTCCAGCCCGACAAAGCGCACCAACGGATGCCGGTAGGCGTCGATTTCCCGTTCGGTCAGGCGCTCGCGCAAGTGCGAGGGGTGGCGCTGCCATTGCGGGGCATCGTAGAACGCCGCTTCCTGCGCAGTGTGTTCGTCAGTGATGGCAAGGGCCATCAACTGGTCAAGGCTCACGGCATCGGCGCGATAGTCGGCCATTAGGCGCGGGGAGACATTCGCCAGCTTCAAGCGGCGCTGCACCACCAGCGGCGTGACGGAAAAATCCGCTGCAATGTCCTCGATGGGCCGTCCTTCGGCCACCAGCGCCGCGAAGGCTTCAAACTGGTCTGCCGGGTGCATGGCCTCCCGCTGCACGTTCTCGGTGAGGCTGGCCGTGCGGGCGGTTCCATCGGCCACCAGCAGGCAAGGCACTTCCCATTCCTTGCTGATGCGATGCTTCTTCGCCAGCAGCTTCAAGGCGGCGAGGCGACGGCCACCGGCCACGACTTCGTAATGCTCGCCATCGGCGGATGCAATCACAATCAGGTTTTGCAGCAGGCCCACGCGCTGGATGCTCGCGGCAAGTTCGGGAATCGACATGCGCGGGGCCTTGCGCACGTTGCGGCCCGTGGGGCGCAGTACCAACCGTGACAACGGAACCAGAATCAGGTTCTTGGTCGGGTCGGCGGCTTCCAGCGGGATAGCTGCGGCGGTATTGACGGCGCGGGCTTCGGTTTGGGTGATGGCGTTCATGATGATAACTCCTTGCGGTTAGGAAATGCAGCAGCGAAAGAAGCGGTAAGGGCTGCTGCCTGCCCCTGCCGCGTGGGGAATCAGGCTTTCAACTGGCGCAGGCCATCGGCCAGCAGCCACAGGGCGCGGTTCAGGCGCACATCGGAATCAATGCCCTGCACGGGGCGGGTACGTTGGCGGCGTCCGTTGGCGCTGCGGCCATGCAATCCGCCTTTGGTCAGGTTCTCCTGCGTGCGGTTGAACACGCTCCACAAGTCCGGGCGGCGGTCGTCGAACCGGCGCGGCATCAGGATTTGCGATTCGGTGATGGGTGCGGGCTTGTCGGGGTCGTCGTACTTGAGCGACAGCGCAGCGCGGGCGAACACTTCGGCCTCGCCTTCGTCCAGCGTGATGCTGCGCATCAGGTCACGGGATTCCTTCACCCGCTCGAAGCCGCTCAACACCTCGAAAGCGCCTTCGATGACGTGCCCGGCCACGTCGCCTTTGTGGGGTACGCGCACGTCCGCCACGGTGTCGCCACACACAAGGCCATTGCTGCACACGAACCGGAACATCCCGGCCAGCATCTGATAGCTGCTGGTGCCGTCGTGCGAGTTCAGCAACACGATTTCATTGGCTTCCGCGCCGTTGATCTGGCTGGCGTGGCGCAGGCGAATCATGTGTTTGGTGTGCTCGCGGCGGCCTTCATCGCGCACGCGGGTCTGCGTCACCATAAAGGGTTGAAACCCCTCCTTGCGAAGCTCGGTCAGCACCGTGGCGGTGGGGATGTAGCTGTACCGCTCGGAACGGCTCTCATGCGGGGCATCCGCGAAGATGGACGGGGCCACCCTGCGAATCTGGTCATCGGACAGCGGGTAGTCGCTGCGCAGTGCTGGGGAATGGGAAGCGAAACGGGATGCGAGTTGCATGGTCTTTCTCCTGACGAAAAGGGTTTGCTGTTCAAACCGCACACCGGATTCCTAGATTCGGAGCCCAGCCTTTCGGTTGTTCGGTGCGGTCGGCACGAGGAACCCGGTTGGCCCTGTTGCCACCGTCTTTCCTGAGTTCATCGCCCGCGACGGTCAGGAGCACGCGAACGGGTGCCGTCAAGGAGGCAAGCGCAGGGTTGGTGCGGCCCGCAGGCGAAGCCGAGGACACGGCCCTGCGCGCCTTGACGGCGCACGGGCGCGGGCTACAGTCGCGGACAAGGTGATGAAGTCAGGGGAGACGGCTCGACAAGGCAACGGCCTTCCCTGTGTGCCGAACCGCACGGCAAGCGAAGCGCGCAGGCCCGAAGCTGGAAGCCGGGCCGGAGGCGTCAGCCGAGCGGAGCGAGGGAACGATGGAAGCCCGTCAGGGGCGAAACCCCGCAGGGGGTTCGATGCGCAGCACGACAGCGCGACCGGCCATGTTTCTTGGCCGGGGACGCCCGGATTTCAAAGCTCGATGCACAAGCTCATTCGCCAAGCATCGGGAAGCAGAGCCAGTTGTGCCGGTGATTGCTTCGGTCTGGCCGATCCCGCGTAGCCGGTTCGGCGGTCTTTGAGGGGCGCTAAGCATCGCGCGGCGGGGGTGGCCCGCAGGGCTTTCCCCTGGAGGCAAGCGCAGCGCCCCGTCAGGGGCGCGAACGGTTTGAGCGCATCGTGCTGCGCCGTGATTTCGATGATCTAGTCGTGATGGCTACTCATGGCATGGATCTCCTGCAAAGGTTGAGAAAGCACAAGGAGCGCCTTGCGGCGCTCCCAGGGCCGAGTCAGACAGCGATCCGCCCGGCCAGCCGCGCATCGCGTGCGTAGGCGCTCAACCGCTTCTCGGCGCGGAAAGACAGGTCGCGCTCGATCGGCAAGCCCAGCCCGCCGCGCACCGTCGCCAGCTCGCCCAGGCTGACCCAGCCGATTTCCGGCATCCCCAGGCCCAGGTCGCAAAGACCAAAGGCGTGGTCGTGGTCGTCGGGATCAATCTCGGTTAGCAGCCAGGTCGCGCCGCTATCCGGCGTGAACAGCTTGACCACGGGCGCCGGATCGAAGTCCGGGTTCTCCAGCGATTCGCGGCCGTTGGCCAGCAGCACGATGCGCTGCTCGTCAGTGATGAGTGCGTTGTTCATGGTGAACTCCTGAAGGGTTGCCGGGCGGAATTGCCCGACCCTTCCGTGGCACGGCGCAGCGCAAGCAGTCAGGGGTCAACGACGGCCGCCAGGACGCAAGCGCCATCGGCGCGCAGCCCTTGACGGCGAGCACGCCGTGGCACGATGAAGGGAACAGCAAGACCGCCTCCCTTGCACCTCCATATGCGTCGGTTTTAGGCGAGCAGAGCACCCAGGTCGGAGGCGCCAGGGGGCATAGCCGGATGGCCGTGATTCGACACGAAGCGCGGGACACAGCCCGCGAACCCGACGGCGGCACGCCGGGGCGCTACGAGGTTCTGTTTGCTGGTTTCTTGCGCAATGATTCAATAAATGTTGTATTATCGAACTATGAACGAAGATCAAGCTGTTTCCGCCCTCGGCGCCCTGGCCCACACCCAACGCCTGCGCGTGTTCCGCGCCCTGGTCGTCGCAGGCCCCGAGGGGCTGACGCCCAGCGTCTTGGCCGACCAGCTCGACGTGGCCCGCAACTCTCTGTCCTTCCATCTGAAGGAGCTGGCTCACGCTGGCCTCGTCACCATCGAACAGCAAGGGCGCAACCTGATCTATCGCGCTGACTTCGCGCAGATGAACAGTCTGCTTGGCTACATGACCGAGCACTGCTGCCAGGGCGGCGTATGCGAAGTCACTGAATCTCCCTCCACCTGTGCCTCCTGCTGAAAGGAACTCTCCATGAAGCGCTTCCACGTCCACCTGCACGTCGATGACTTGAACCGCAGCATCGGCTTCTATTCCCAACTATTCGCGGCGCAGCCTGCGCGCGTCGAAGGCGACTACGCGAAGTGGATGCTCGAAGCCCCGCCGGTCAACTTCGCCATCTCCACGCGCGGCAGCGAGCCGGGCATCGACCACCTGGGTATCCAGACCGACGACGCCGAGGAACTGGCCGCCCTGAAACTCCGCGCACAAGCCGCCGACATGGCGTTGCTCGACGAAGGCACGACCACCTGCTGCTACGCACGCAGCGAGAAGCATTGGGTCACCGACCCGCAGGGTATTGCCTGGGAGCACTTCCACACGTTAGGCAGCATCCCGGTCTTCCATGAAGCGGCTTCAGTCACGACACCGATCACCGCACCGGCTTGCTGCACAGCAAGCCCCCGTTCTTCCTGCTGTTGAGAAAGCACACCATGACCACAGAGGCCGCATACAACGCACTGTTCATCTGCACGGGCAATTCCGCACGTTCCATCCTCGCCGAAGGCATCCTCAACAAACTGGGCCAAGGGCGCTTTCGGGCGTACTCGGCAGGTAGCCAGCCCAAGGGCGAAGTGCATCCGCTGGCGCTCGCCACGCTGGAGCGGCTGCACATGCCAACGACTGGCTACCGCAGCAAAAGCTGGGATGAGTTCGTAGCGCCGGGGGCGCCGGTGTTCGACTTCATTTTTACCGTCTGCGACAACGCCGCCGGCGAGGCTTGCCCGTTTTGGCCGGGCAAGCCGGTATCGGCTCACTGGGGCGTGCCCGATCCGGCAGCCGTCGAAGGTAGCGAAGAACAACGACTCAAAGCGTTCAAGGATGCCGCGCTGATTTTGCGCCGCCGCATCGAGCTGTTTCTCTCGCTGCCACTGCAACGCCTGGACGCCATGTCGCTGCAACGCGAGTTGCGAAACATCGGCCAAGAGTGAAGAGCGTCACTTCATCAACAACCAATTTGAAAGGACACCCCATGCCAAGCATCCAGATTTTCGACCCGGCGCTATGTTGTAGCACCGGCGTATGTGGCGTTGAAGTGGATCAAAACTTGGTGAACTTCGCCGCCGATGTGGATTGGGCCAAGCAACACGGTGCTCAGGTCGAACGCTTCAACCTGGCACAGCAACCCCTCGCTTTCGCCGAAAACCCGACAGTGAAAGGCTTTTTACAACGCTCGGGCCAAGAGGCGCTGCCCCTGGTTCTGGTCGATGGTGAGGTGGCCTTGGCCGGTCGCTACCCCAGCCGAAGCGAATTGACCCGCTGGGCTGGCATCGAGGCGCCCGAAGCCTCGCCAGCCCAAAACGCCTGCTGCTCTGGCGGCCGCTGCTGCTGAACAAGGAGATCCCATGCACTTCCTGACCCAGCCGCCTCGCTTCCTGTTTTTCACCGGCAAAGGGGGCGTCGGCAAGACCTCCATCGCCTGCGCAACGGCCGTGCAACTGGCGACCCAGGGCAAGCGTGTGCTGCTCGTCAGTACCGACCCGGCTTCCAACGTGGGGCAGGTTTTCGGCGAACGCATCGGAAACCACATCACGATGATTGCCGCCGTGCCGAATCTATGGGCACTGGAAATCGACCCGCAGGCAGCCGCGCAAGCGTACCGTGACCGCATAGTCGGCCCAGTGCGAGGCGTGTTGCCCGATGCGGTAGTGGATGGCATCGAAGAATCCCTGTCGGGTGCCTGCACCACGGAAATCGCCGCCTTCGATGAGTTCACGGCCCTGCTGACCGATGCGGCGCTGACGCAGGATTACGCGCACATCATTTTCGACACAGCCCCTACCGGCCACACCATCCGCCTGCTGCAACTGCCGGGCGCATGGAGTGGCTTTCTGGAAGCAGGCAAAGGCGATGCGTCGTGCCTGGGGCCGCTGGCGGGCCTGGAAAAACAGCGCAGTCAGTACAAGGCTGCGGTAGAGGCGTTGGCCGATCCCTTGCGCACTCGTCTAGTGCTGGTTGCCCGTGCGCAGCGCCCCACGCTGCGCGAGGCGGCCCGCACCCATGAAGAACTGGCCGCTATCGGCCTGTCACAGCAACACCTGGTCATCAACGGCGTATTTCCTGCCAGCGAGGCCGAAACCGATACGCTTGCCGCTGCCATCTACGAAAAAGAGCAGGCTACGCTGGCCGCCATTCCGTCTGTCCTCCAGGCGTTGCCTCGGGATCAGATCGCGCTCAAGCCGTTCAACCTCGTGGGCCTCGACGCTCTGCGCCATCTGCTGGTCGATACCGACGCCACATATGGCGCCGATGCCATCGAGCTGCCCGACCAGATCAATGCGCCGGACTTATCCGCCCTGGTCGATGAAGTCGCTGCCGATGGGCACGGTCTGGTCATGGTGATGGGCAAAGGCGGCGTGGGCAAGACCACGCTGGCCGCTGCCATTGCCGTGGAGCTGGCGGGCCGGGGCCTGCCCGTGCATCTGACCACCTCCGACCCGGCTGCGCATCTGGCCGACACGCTGGAAGGTTCGCTTCCCAATCTGGCTCTCAGCCGCATCGACCCCCAGGAAGCCACGGCACGCTATCGCCAGCATGTGATGGACACCAAGGGCGCGCAGCTCGATGCCGAAGGCCGCGCCTTGCTGGAAGAAGACCTGCGCTCGCCCTGCACCGAGGAAATCGCGGTGTTCCAGGCATTCTCCCGTGCCATCCGCGAAGGGGGCAGAAAGTTCGTGGTGATGGACACCGCGCCCACAGGCCACACCTTGCTGCTGCTCGACGCCACCGGCGCATACCACCGCGACATCGCCCGGCAGATGGGTGAGACGGGCGTTCATTTCACGACGCCGATGATGCAGTTGCAAGATCCGAAGCAGACCAAGGTGCTCATTGTCACCCTGGCCGAAACCACGCCCGTGCTGGAAGCGGCCAACCTGCAAGACGACCTGCGCCGCGCGGGCATCGAGCCGTGGGCCTGGATCGTTAACAACAGCGTGGCGGCCGCACATCCGCATTCCCCGCTGCTGCGCCAGCGTGCACGCAACGAGTTGCGGGAAATCGACGCCGTGGCCACACAACATGCCCGACGCCATGCTGTCGTGCCGCTTCTGACCGAAGAGCCGGTGGGAGTGGAGCGTCTGCGGGCTTTGGCAAACAGGAAAACCTCATGAATCACGACAGCCCCCAAAGCGGGCATTCGATGCTGAACACGCCATCGCGCCTGTCCTTCCTAGATCGCTATCTCACCGTCTGGATTTTCGCCGCGATGGCGCTGGGTGTTGCATTGGGTACGTTCTTCGACGGTTTGCCCGATGCGCTCAATGCGCTCTCGATCGGCACGACCAACGTCCCGATCGCCATCGGCCTGATCCTGATGATGTACCCGCCGCTGGCCAAGGTGCGCTACGAGACGCTACACGAGGTCTTCGCCGACCGGCGCGTGCTGTTGCTGTCACTGGTGCAAAACTGGATCATCGGGCCGGTGCTGATGTTCGTGCTGGCGGTGATTTTCCTACGCGACCAGCCGGAATACATGACCGGCCTGATCCTGATTGGACTGGCACGCTGCATCGCTATGGTGCTTGTGTGGAACCAGTTGGCGCGTGGTGATAACCAGTATGTCGCGGGCCTGGTCGCCTTCAATTCGATCTTCCAGATCCTGTTCTTCTCGACCTATGCCTGGTTCTTCCTGTCGGTGCTGCCGCCTGTGTTCGGCCTGCAAGGCAGCGTCATTGACGTGGGCTTTTGGACGATCACCGAGGCGGTACTGATTTACCTGGGCATCCCGTTCCTGGCCGGCTACCTGACCCGGCGCTCGCTGATTCGACGCAAGGGCCAGGACTGGTACGAGCGTGCATTCCTGCCGCGGATCAGTCCCATCACGCTGGCGGCGCTACTGTTCACCATCGTGGCCATGTTTAGCCTCAAAGGTGCCGACGTGGTGCGCCTGCCGATGGACGCGCTAAAGATTGCCGTGCCGCTGACACTCTACTTCGTGATCCAGTTCCTCATCAGTTTCTTTATGGGCCGGCTGATCCAGGCCGACTACCCACGCACCACCGCCATCGCCTTCACTGCCGCAGGCAACAACTTCGAGCTGGCCATCGCCGTGGCTATTGCGTCGTTCGGCCTGGCTTCGCCTGTCGCCTTCACCACGGTGATCGGGCCGCTGGTGGAAGTGCCGGTGCTCATCCTGCTGGTGCATGTCGCCTTGCGGTTGGGCCGCCGGTGGCGGCTCAAGGGCGCCAGCATGTATTCCGCCAACCCCACGAATCCCTGAACCGAGGCAATGGCATGAGCCAGATCACCATCTATCACAACCCCGACTGCGGTACGTCGCGCAACGTGCTGGGCTTGATTCGCAACAGCGGCGAAGAGCCGACCATCATCGAATACTTGAAAACACCGCCCGACCGCGAGACGCTGAAAACGCTGATCGCTGCGATGGGTGTGCCAGTGCGTGCGGTGCTGCGCGAGAAAGGCACACCTTATGCGGAATTGGGCCTGGATGATTCCAAATGGAGCGACGAACATTTAATCGACTTCATGCTCCAGCACCCCATCCTCATCAACCGCCCCATCGTGGTCTCGCCGCTGGGCGCACTGCTGTGCAGACCTTCGGAAGCGGTGCTGGACATCCTGCCCCAGCCGCAGCGCGGTGCATTCAGCAAGGAAGACGGCGAAGCCGTCGTGAATGCGGAAGGCCGCCGTGTCTGAATCCAGAATCGACCTACCCAATATCGACACCGCGCTGTTCCAGCAACCCGATGCCCAGCGGTTAATGGCACCCGAGCGTGCCACCCACGCGCCGCGCTTCCTGCTGCTCTATGGCTCGCTGCGCGAACGCTCGTTCAGCCGCCTGGCTGCTGAAGAAGCGGCACACATCCTGAGCGCGCTCGGCGGCGAGACACGGATGTTCAACCCCTCGGGCCTGCCGTTGGTGGATGACGCGCCTCACGATCACCCAAAGGTCAGGGAACTGCACGAACTGGTGCAATGGGCCGAAAGCATGGTGTGGAGTTCGCCCGAGCGCCACGGTGCCATGACCGGCTTGATGAAGACCCAAATAGACTGGATTCCTCTGTCGGTCGGCGCGGTGCGCCCGACACAGGGCAAGACGTTGGCGGTGATGCAGGTGTCGGGTGGATCGCAGTCCTTCAACGCCGTTAACCAAATGCGCGTGTTGGGCCGCTGGATGCGGATGCTGACCGTCCCAAACCAGTCTTCGGTCGCCAAGGCATACCAGGAGTTCGATGAAGCGGGACGCATGAAGCCCTCGGCCTATTACGACCGCATCGTGGATGTGATGGAAGAGCTGATGAAGTTCACGCTGCTCACGCGCGACGTGGCGCCATATCTGGTAGATCGCTACAGCGAACGCAAGGAAAGCGCCGAAGCCCTGAGCCGGCGCGTCAATCAAGCAGCGATCTGAGAGCCGCCATCGCAGCAAAATGGGGGCCGAAGCCCCCTCGGTCAAATCAGACCGCGTTCGGCGAAGGATATGGTGCTGCCACCCGCCACGATGATGTGATCCAGCGTGCGGACATCCACCAGCGCCAGCGCCTCCCTGAGCCGCTGGGTCAGTACCTTGTCGGCGCCGCTCGGTTCGGGGTTGCCGCTCGGATGGTTGTGCGAAACGATGACCGCTGCCGCATTGAGCCGCAGCGCCTCCTTGACCAGCTCGCGTGGATACACCGATGCACTGTCGATGGTGCCTCGGAAAAGCTCGCTGTATTCGATCAGGCGATGCTGCGTATCCAAGAACAGCACAGCGAAGACTTCATGCTCGAAACCAGCCAACTTGGCGCTCAGGTACTCCTTGACCGCCACCGGCGAACTGAACGACGCACCGCGCTGCATCTTGTACTCGATGGCCTGGCGCGCGGCCTCCAGAATTTGGTCGGCCGTCGCCAGCAGGTAGCGGCCCTGTGCATCGCGCACCATCAGCGAGGCATCGAACGAGGAAAAGGACAGTTGCGACATGATCGTGCTCCGGTTGCTCGGGCGGAATTGCCCGGAACCGTGGCCAGCACGGCGCAGCGCAAGCAGTCAGGGGTCGCAGACGGCCGCCAGGACGCAAGCGTGCATGGCACGCGCCGCCCTTGACGGCGAGAACGCCGTGATACGGTGAAGGGAACAGCAAGACCGCCCACACCCCGCCCACTGCACACTGTCGTCTTTTGGGCAAGCGAAGCACGCAGGCCCGGCAGGGCCGGAGGCGGCAGGGGCCAAAGCCGGATGGCCGCGATTCGGCACGAAGCGCGGGGCGCAGCCCGCGAACCCGACGGCGGCACGCCGGGACGCCCGACTGCTTGGGGCAGGGCTACTCGTTGTCGGTCTTGCGCTGCTCGATCTGCAACTGCGCCCGCTGCGTTGCCTGTTGTAGCCGCTCCACCAGCACGCCCCTCGGCGGCAAGGCGGTCAGGTACTCGGCGACGTGGATGCCCGACTTGTCCAGCTCCAGCAATTCGATCTGCTCGCGCTTTTTGCCGGTGCAAAGGATGATTCCCAGCGGCGAGGCTTCCTCCGGCTCCCGTTCGTGCTTGTCCAGCCAGCGAAGGTAAAGCTCCATCTGTCCCTTGAAAGCCGCCTTGAACTCGCCGACCTTCAACTCCACTGCCACCAGCCGCCGCAGTTTGCGGTTGTAGAACAGCAAGTCAAGGTGGAAATCTTCGCCGTCAATTTGGATGCGCTTCTGCCGAGCCACGAAGCTGAAACCTGCGCCCAGCTCCAACAGGAAGGATTCCATTTCGCGGATGATCGCCGCCTCCAAGTCGCCTTCCTGCCATGTGTCCCGCAGTCCCAGGAAGTCGAGGATGTACGGGTCACGCATGACCAGGGCGGGCGACATGCGCTGCGCATCGCGCATCGTCGCCAGCTCCTGCGCGATCGTCTCGCCCGGCTTTTGGGACAGTACCGTGCGCTCGTACAGCATCGAGTCGATGCGCTCGCGCAGCGTGCGCACGCTCCAGCGCTCGGCGCTCGCCATCTGCGCGTAGTAGTCCCGCTGGAGCGGGTCTTTCAGCGGGATCAGGGCAATGAAGTGCGTCCAGCTCAATTCTCGTATCAGTGATACGAGAATCTGCTCGTCGGGGAAGGTGGTGGCGAACTGCACCATGCGGCGCAGGTTTTGCTCCGCAAAGCTGCTGCCGTACTCCTTCACCAACTGCGCCGCCAGGGTAGGCAAGACTTCCTTGCCATAAGCGCCCCGGCGCCCGTCCAAGACCTGCGTGTGGATGCGCTGGCCGATGCGCCAGTAGAGCATCGTCAGCTCGCTATTCACCGTCGAGGCGGCGCGTTGCCGCGCCGCCTCAATCAGTACCCGAATGTCGCCCAGCAGCGCCGACGGCGCTGCGGGCGATGCCACGGATGACCGGCGCCTGGTCATGCTGTCGCCTCCGCAGGAGGCTGCTTGGCGCCGGTAATCGCCTTGCGCCGGTTCGCCACCAGTTCGGCCGCCTCGCGCACTGGATCGT
This sequence comes from Pseudomonas sp. HMSC067G02, assembly GCF_001813485.1. NCBI lineage: Bacteria > Pseudomonadati > Pseudomonadota > Gammaproteobacteria > Pseudomonadales > Pseudomonadaceae > Pseudomonas > Pseudomonas sp. HMSC067G02. The sequence goes on along the minus strand of NZ_KV812717.1, from coordinate 178,653 downwards.
CCTCGGTGTGGACATAGCGCATGAACATCACGACGGTCTTGTGCGCCGTCAGCGCCATGCCGACCTTGACCGGGATACCTGAATTGGCAATGTCGGTCGCAGAGCGATGGCGGATGCCATGCGTCCCCACGTGCGTCGCACCCGCCGCCTTGAGCACGCGGCACCAGCCGCCGTAATATTCGCCTGTGGTCAGGTGCTGCGCCGGATGGCGTGGCGACGGCAGCACATAGGGATTGCCTTCCTGTCTCGGTGCCGTCGAAAGCAGCCGGTAGGCTTCCTCGCTCATGGGCTTGGACATGCCGCCGGTCTTGCTGTCGGGCCAGACGACGCGCCGATTCTCCAGATCGACCCATTCCCATTCGAGCGTGACGATTTCGGAGCGGCGGGCGGCGAACTCGAATTGCAGGCGAATCGCCAGAGGGATGACGTAGTTCTCAAGCCCTTCGACCTCGATCTTGTCGAGCTGCCGGAACAGCTTGCCCATGTCGTCGTCGCTGATGAGATGGGTGGACTTGCCGGCAGGGAACATCGGGACATGGCGGCAAGGATTGGTGCCGTCTGGCCGATAGCCCCACACCTCCGCCATGTTGAACATCTTGCGCAGGATGCTGAACGCCTTGTTCGCCTCGGTCTGCTTGTATGAAAGTTTCTCCATCAGCCCGGCAACGTCCGGCCGCTTCACGTCGTGAACCTTCTTGCGGCCCAGCAGCGGGATGATGCAGCGGTCGATGACGCCTTGATAGCCGACTCGGGTGCTGGGCTTGTTGCGCTTCTTGGAGTAGTCCTCCATGAACTTCTTGCACAATTCCTCAACGGTGGGTGCCTGGCGTGCCTCGGCCTTGTCCGCTGCCGGATCGCCGCCCCGGCGCACCTGGGCCAGCCATTCCTGCGCCAGCGAGCGGGCCTGTTCAACGGTCAGCTCGCCGAACAGGCCCAGGGCCGGCTTGCGTCGCTCGCCGGCGTTGGTTCGGTACTGGAGCATGAACACCTTGCGACCGGCCGGCGTAATCTTGCACAGGAAGCCGGGAACAAGGGTATCGCGCAGCTCGATGGCTTGCGCTTGGGGTTGTGCCGCATCTACTGCGGACTTGGTGAGCTTGATCTTAGCCATGATGACTCCTCGGAAAGACCCGATTCCCAGGAGCCTCGTAGGAGCCAGTAGAAGGGAAGCCGGGTCAAGTTTCAGAAAGCACCGGCATATGTTGAACTCGCCTAAGTCATTGATAAACTTGCTGTATATGGCTGTGGCGTAGTCCAGCAAAGTGCGGTACTGGAGTCATCCTGAAATAAAAAAACCCGCTCCGGGGAGCGGGTCTTGTCGGCTTGGAATCGGGCTCAGACGGCCTTTTCCAGCTCCGGTACGGCGTCGAACAGGTCGGCGACCAGGCCGTAGTCGGCGACCTGGAAGATCGGCGCCTCTTCGTCCTTGTTGATCGCGACGATCACCTTCGAGTCCTTCATGCCCGCCAGGTGCTGGATGGCACCGGAGATACCTACCGCGATGTACAGCTGCGGGGCGACGATCTTGCCGGTCTGGCCGACCTGCATGTCGTTCGGCACGAAACCGGCGTCGACCGCGGCGCGGGAAGCGCCGACTGCGGCACCCAGCTTGTCGGCCAGGGCGTAGAGGATCTTGAAGTTGTCGCCGTTCTGCATGCCGCGGCCGCCGGAGACCACGATCTTGGCAGCGGTCAGTTCCGGACGGTCGGACTTGGCCAGCTCTTCGCCGACGAAGGCGGACTTGCCGGCATCGGCCGGGCCGGAAACCTGCTCGACGGCAGCCGAACCGCCTTCGGCGGCGACGGCGTCGAAGCCGGTGGTACGCACGGTGATCACCTTGACCGCAGCCGAGGACTGCACGGTAGCGATGGCGTTACCGGCGTAGATCGGACGCTTGAAGGTGTCGGGGCTGACCACTTCGACGATCTCGGAGATCTGGTCGACGTCCAGCAGCGCGGCGACGCGCGGCAGGAAGTTCTTGCCGTTGGTGGTAGCCGGGGCCAGCACGTGGCTGTAGTTCTTGCCCAGCTCGGCGATCAGCGGCGCGACGTTTTCCGGCAGTTGGTGGGCGTAGGCGGCGTTGTCGGCGACCAGCACCTTGGAGACGCCCTCGACCTTGGCGGCGGCTTCGGCCACGGCGGCAACGTTCTGTCCGGCGACCAGCACGTGGATGTCGCCGCCAATGGCCTTGGCAGCGGCAACGGTGTTCAGGGTGGCAGCCGCCAGGGCCGCGTTGTTATGCTCAGCGATAACCAGGATAGCCATTAGATTACCTTCGCCTCGTTCTTCAGTTTCTCTACCAGTTCAGCCACGGACTTGACCTTGATGCCAGCGGAGCGCGCAGCCGGCGCCTCGACCTTCAGGGTCTTCACGGTGGAAGCGGTGGAAACGCCCAGGGCGTCCGGGGTCACCACGTCCAGCGGCTTCTTCTTGGCTTTCATGATGTTCGGCAGCGACGCGTAGCGCGGCTCGTTCAGACGCAGGTCGGTGGTGACGATGGCCGGCAGGTTCAGCGCGACGGTCTGCAGACCGCCATCGATCTCGCGGGTCACGTTGACCTTGTCGCCAGCGACCTCGACCTTGGAGGCGAAGGTGCCCTGGGCGTAGCCGGTCAGCGCGGCGAGCATCTGGCCGGTCTGGTTGTTGTCGCTGTCGATGGCCTGCTTGCCGAGGATCACCAGTTGCGGCTGCTCCTTGTCGACCACGGCCTTGAGCAGCTTGGCCACGGCCAGGGAGTTCAGCTCGTCGTTGCTCTCCACCAGGATCGCACGGTCAGCACCCAGCGCCAGCGCGGTGCGCAGTTGCTCCTGGGCGGCGGTCGGGCCGACGGAGACAGCGACGATCTCGGTAGCCACGCCTTTCTCTTTCAGGCGTACGGCTTCTTCCACGGCGATTTCGCAGAAGGGGTTCATGGACATCTTGACGTTGGCGAGGTCGACGCCGGAGTTGTCCGCCTTGACGCGGACCTTGACGTTGTAGTCGACCACTCGTTTGACTGCTACAAGAACCTTCATGGATTCCTCGTTATTCTCCGGTGAATAAGGATGTCGCCAGACAGGCCTGGCCGGTGATGCTCGCCGGCCGGAAACCGACACTCTGCTAGACAGCGACCGCAAAACCGCCCGTATCTTGACCGGATCACCCTTTTCGGTCAATACGGCAAAAGGGTGGTTTCCCCCCCTCGAATGCCGATTCTATCAGGCTTCCAAAGAATTCAAACAAACGTTTGTATTGGACCTGCCCATGCAGCTATATATAATGCGCCCGCTCTGATCAGGGAAAGATCTCAGCCACCAATAAACAGATACCGTGAGCCTTGAGTAGGAGATCGATAGTGGAACGCGAATACATGGAATTCGACGTCGTCATCGTCGGCGCCGGCCCCGCCGGTCTGTCCGCCGCATGCCGACTGAAGCAGAAGGCCGCCGAAGCCGGTCAAGAGATCAGCGTCTGCGTGGTCGAGAAGGGTTCCGAAGTGGGCGCCCACATCCTCTCCGGCGCGGTGTTCGAGCCGCGCGCGCTGAACGAGCTGTTCCCCGACTGGAAGGAACTCGGCGCGCCGCTCAATACTCCGGTGACCGGCGACGACATCTACGTCCTGAAGAGCGCCGAGAGCGCTACCAAGGTGCCCAACTTCTTCGTGCCCAAGACCATGCACAACGAGGGCAACTATATCATCTCCCTGGGCAACCTCTGCCGCTGGCTGGCCCAGCAGGCCGAAGGGCTGGGCGTGGAGATCTACCCGGGCTTCGCCGCCCAGGAAGCGCTGATCGACGAGAACGGCGTGGTCCGCGGCATCGTCACCGGCGACCTCGGCGTCGACCGCGAAGGCAACCCGAAAGAAGGCTACTACACCCCCGGCATGGAGCTGCGGGCCAAGTACACCCTGTTCGCCGAAGGCTGCCGCGGGCACATCGGCAAGCAACTGATCAAGAAATACAACCTGGACAGCGAGGCCGATGCCCAGCACTACGGTATCGGCATCAAGGAAATCTGGGACATCGACCCGTCCAAGCACAAGCCCGGCCTGGTGGTCCATACCGCCGGCTGGCCGCTGAACGACGAAAATACCGGCGGCTCGTTCCTCTACCACCTGGAGAACAACCAGGTGTTCGTCGGCCTGATCATCGACCTGTCCTACAGCAACCCGCACCTGTCGCCGTTCGACGAGTTCCAGCGCTACAAGCACCACCCGGTGGTCAAGCAGTACCTGGAAGGCGGCAAGCGCGTGGCCTACGGCGCCCGGGCCATCTGCAAGGGCGGCCTGAATTCGCTGCCGAAGATGGTCTTCCCCGGCGGCGCGCTGATCGGTTGCGACCTCGGCACCCTGAACTTCGCCAAGATCAAGGGCAGCCACACCGCGATGAAGTCCGGCATGCTCGCCGCCGACGCGATCGCCGAGGCCCTGGCCGCTGGCCGCGAAGGCGGCGACGAGCTGTCCAACTACGTCGATGCGTTCAAGGCCAGCTGGTTGTACGACGAACTGTTCCGCAGCCGCAACTTCGGCGCGGCCATCCACAAGTTCGGCGCTATCGGCGGCGGCGCGTTCAACTTCATCGACCAGAACATCTTCGGCGGCAAGATCCCCGTCACCCTGCATGACGACAAGCCGGACTACGCCTGCCTGAAGAAGGCCAGCGAAGCGCCGAAGATCGACTACCCGAAGCCGGACGGCAAGCTCAGCTTCGACAAGCTGTCCTCGGTGTTCCTCTCCAATACCAACCACGAGGAAGACCAGCCGATCCACCTCAAGCTGGCCGATGCGAGCATTCCGATCGAGAAGAACCTGCCGCTCTACGACGAGCCGGCCCAGCGCTACTGCCCGGCAGGCGTGTACGAAGTGGTGGCCAACGACGACGGCAGCAAGCGCTTCCAGATCAACGCGCAGAACTGCGTGCACTGCAAGACCTGCGACATCAAGGACCCGGCGCAGAACATCACCTGGGTGGCGCCGGAAGGTACCGGCGGGCCGAACTACCCCAACATGTAAGGCAAACGAAAAAGGCTCCCTCGGGAGCCTTTTTTCATGCTGCGCCTGTCAGTCCGGCTGCGGGCCGATGGGAAAGAACTCGCCGTGGCTCCAGACGCCGAGCCATTCGATGCCGTCGATCCGGCGCGGCACCGCCAGCTCGACCAGCTGGTAGAACACGTTGCGATGCACCAGCGCCTCGAGGTTGTCGCGCACCCGCAGGTAGGGCGTGGGTTCCTGGGTGCGGGGGTCGATCTCGACGCGCAGCGGATGCCCGGCGTCCGCCTCGACCTCGTCCTCGACGTTGGTGGCGAAGCGCAGTACCTGCGCCCCGCCCTCGCCCTGCACCTGCAGGGTCACCGCGACGAAGGGCGCATCGTCGACGCGGATACCGACCTTTTCCACCGGAGTCACCAGGAAATAGTCGTCGCCGTCGCGGCGAATGATGCTGGAGAACAGCTTCACCATCGGCTTGCGTCCGATCGGCGTGCCCAGGTAGAACCAGGTGCCGTCGCGGGCGATGCGCATGTCGATGTCGCCGCAGAACGGCGGATTCCACAGGTGCACGGGCGGCAGGCCCTTCTTTTCGCCCCTGGGGATCTGCGCCAGCAGGTCGTTGGCCTTGCCGGTATCACTCATAGCCTGTTCCTCGACTGTTCAGGCCCAGCAATTCCTGGGCGTATTGCTCCAGCGGGGGACGCAGCAGGTCTTCCGGGGTGGCGTCGTAGAACGTCAGGAAACCGCCGCGGCTGCGGATGGTCGCGCTGTCCACCAGGAAACGGGTGCTGGTCTCGATCAGCATGACCTGGATGACACTGCGATCGCGCCCGACCCGGCCGAGTTCCTCTTCGTCTTCCCACTCCTCCCAGTTGCCGATCCTGTTGTCGCCCCGGGCGAAACGGCAGTACAGCAGGTAGTGGGCGCCGGCGGCACGCGCCTCGCGCATCGCGTCGTCCAGGCCGAGCGGCGCCTTGGCGCGGCGCACCAGCGGGAAATACTCGACGAAACCTTCGAAGGCCTGCTCGGCCACCACGTTCGGCCGCGCGTACCGGTAGCCCGGCGGCACGAACGGGCCCTGGCCGATGTAGATGAAGGAGTCGGCCTGGATCCGCCGGTTGTTGCTGCGCTGGCTGGCGCTGTGATCGAGCACCCCGGCGTCGCGCAGGTAGTAGTCGGCGCCGTCGGCCAGGTCGCTGGGCTTCATGCAGGCGGACAGGCTGCCCAGGAGGAGCATCGCCAGGGCGATACGGAACAGGTGCAACATCGGTCATCTCCCCTGCCGGCGTCGGAAAACCGGCGAATGACGAGCCGATGCAGCTTCCGCGCCATCACAGGCCACGCTGCCACTCCTGGCGCAGGGCAGCGTGCTGCGGCTGCTCGATGGCCTGGCGGACCTCGGCCAGCAGGCGCGCCTTGTCGGCACCCAGCTCGCCCTTGAGCACCAGATAGTTGGAAGCGTGGTCGCTGCGAAATACCGTGTCTTCGAGCTCCAATCCCTGCAACAGGCGTTCGACCTCGACGAACAGGGCACGCCGATCCAGCGCCTCGAAATCGGCGAAGCCAGCACGGAAACGCTGCTCGCCGGTAGGGAAACTCACCACCAGGGTCGACAGGTACTCCGGCTGGGCGGCGTTCATCAGGCGCGCGGAGTTGTCCGCGTGCTGCGCGCTCAGGGTCATTCCGCCCAGACCGTTGAGGATCATCACCGAACGACTGATCCCCGCCTCGCCAAGCTTTTCCAGCGCATCCAGGGTAGAGGAATAGGTCTCGCCCTTGTTGACCCGCGCCAGCACTTCGTCGTCGCCGGACTCGGCGCCGACATAGGCCATTCGCAGCCCGGCGTCGGCCAGTTCGCGCAACTCGTCGACCGACTTCCTGCGCAGGTTGCGCGGCAGGCAGTAACTGGATACCCGCTCCACCTCCGGCAAGTGCTCGCGAATCGCCTGCAGCACCGCGAGCAGCCGGCGGGTCGGCAATACCAGGGCGTCGCCATCGGCGAGAAACACCCGCTTGACGATCAGGCGCTCGCCGCAGCGGCGGATCTCCTCCAGTACCTCGTTCTCGTCGCGGGCGCGAAATTTCTTTTGCGGCTGGGTATACATCTCGCAAAAGCCGCATTTGTTCCAGGAACAGCCATTGGTCACCGGGAGGATCAGCGAATGCGCCTCGCTCGGGGGCCGGAACACCGGTTCGATGTAGTGGATGGGGAATTCACGGACACTCATCGGAGAACTCCTGAACGAACGTGGAGCCGCCAGCGGGCCGGTGCCGCCGGCGGATTCGCCGGAAATGGGCAGCCGACGTCCCGCCGGCGGATCGATGGGCGACGAGTATATCCCTGCCGGCAAAGAGTGCGCGGGGCGCAGTGACTGCGTCCCGGCACCACAGGCATCAGACGCTGGGAGCGTCGCCTTCGCGCTTGCGCTTGTTGCCCATGCGCACGCCGATATCCATCAGGAAGTGGAAGAAACCTTCCTGGTCTTCCAGCACCTCGCGCCAGAACGGCGAGTGGTACAGCGCCACGGCGCCATGCACCAACGCCCAGGCAGCGCAATAATGGAAGTACGGCGGAACGTTCTCCAGCTTGCCGTCGGCGATACGCTCCTTGATCAGTTGGGTCAGGCGTTCGAAGTTGGAGGCGCGGATCTTGTGCAGCTCCTCGACCATCTCCGGCACCTGGCTGGTCTTCACCACCTTCTCTTCCAGGCGGTCGAACAGGCGGTAGCGCTGCGGATCGCGCATGCGGAACTCGAAGTAGGCGCGCGACAGGGCTTCCTTGTCGCGGGCTACGTCTTCGGAATGGAACAGGGCGGCGAGATCGCGCTCGTAGTCCAGCATCAGGCGCAGGTAGATCTCCGCCTTGGACTTGAAGTGCTTGTAGATCGTGCCTTTGCCGATGCCGACGGCATCCGCGATCATCTCGACCGTTACGCTGTCTTCCCCCTGTTCGAGGAACAGCTTGAGGGCGGTATCGAGAATCTCCTGTTCACGGCGACGAAATTCACGAACTTTGCGAGGCTCTTTCTGCATAAAAAGACTGTCAGGTCAAAATGAGTCAAAAATCGAAGCCGCGTATTATGCCTATTCAGCACGAAAATGCACGGAACATCCGACGATGAATTGTTACCAGGACGAATTCGACCAGACCAACGGTCTGCGCTACCTCAACCACGCAGCGGTCGCACCCTGGCCTAGACGCGCCGCCGACGCGGTGAGCGCCTTCGCCCGGGAGAACGTCGCCCACGGCGCCAGCGACTATCCGGAATGGCTGAAGATAGAACATCGCCTGCGCGAGCGCCTTGCCCGACTGCTCAATGCGCGCGCCGGCAGCGACCTCGCACTGGTCAAGAACACCTCCGAGGCGCTTTCCTTCGTAGCCTTCGGCCTGGATTGGCGAGAGGGCGACCAGGTCGTCATCGGCAACGAGGAGTTCCCCTCCAATAGAGTGGTCTGGGAAGCCTTGCGCCCGCGCGGCGTCGAAGTGGTCGAGGTCAGTCTCGCCGGCGACGACCCCGAGGGCGCCCTGCTCGCCGCCTGCGGCCCACGCACCCGCCTGCTGTCGATCAGCGCGGTGCAGTACGCCAGCGGCCTGCGCCTTGACCTGGAGCGCATCGGCACGGGATGTCGCCGCCGCGGCGTGCTGTTCTGCATCGACGCGATCCAGCAGCTCGGCGCCCTGCCCTTCGACGTACAGGCCTACGATTGTGCCTTCGCCATGGCCGATGGGCACAAGTGGATGCTCGGCCCCGAAGGGCTGGGCGTCTTCTATTGCCATCCCGAGCAGCGCGAGCGCCTGGCGCTGCACGAATATGGCTGGCACATGCTGGAACATGCCCTCGATTACGAGCGTCGCGACTGGCGGCCGGCGCGCAGCGCCCGGCGCTTCGAATGCGGCAGCCCGAACATGCTCGGCGCGATGGCCCTGGAGGCCAGCCTGGGGCTGTTGGAGGAGGTCGGCATGGAGCGGGTCGGCAGAGACATCGCCGAGCGTGTCCAGTGGCTACAGGACGGTCTGTCGGGAATTCCCGGGGTACGCCTGCACAGTCCGCGGAACCCGAGCCGACGCGCGGGCATCCTCACCTTCAGCCTGGACGGCCAGGACAGCCGGACACTCTTCGAAACGCTTCGCCAGGAGCGGGTCATTTGCGCCCAGCGTGGCGGAGGTATCCGTTTTTCCCCGCACTTCTACACGAGTTCGACGGTGATCGACGACACTCTGGCGATCTTGCGCCAGGTCGCAGGCACCTAGGTGCTCAAGGACGGCGAGGGTATTCCAAATCTGTTTAAAAAACCGCCAGCCCTGTCTGGACGCCCCACGAACATGACCAATACTGAAAGGTACTGGCGCGCGGTATCTCCCCCCAAGTACCCAGCCAGTGAAGGTACCGAGGAATGCGTACCTTTGTTCCACTCCTAATGGTCTTGACCCGGATTCATCCCCCAGAACCCGGGTTTTTTTTATCCATGCGCCGGCCTAGCGGGCCAACGGAAACAGCCGATGGAAATTGGCGGTAGTCTGCTCCGCCAGGGTTTCCAGGCTGACGCCACGCAACGTCGCGAGGAATTCGGCGACATCGCGCACGTATTCCGGCAGGTTCGGCTTGCCGCGATGGGGAATCGGCGCCAGGTAGGGCGAGTCGGTCTCCACCAGCAGCCGGTCGGCCGGTACCTGGCGAGCCACCTCGCGCAGGGCATCGGCATTGCGGAAGGTGACGATGCCGGACAGGGAAATGTAGAAGCCCAGGTCCAGCGCCGATCGCGCCATCTCCCAGTCCTCGGTGAAGCAATGCAGCACGCCGGCCTGCGGCAACGCCGCCTCGCGCAGCAGCGCCAGCGTATCGGCGCGCGCCTCGCGGGTGTGCACGATCACTGGCTTGGCGGTGATCCGCGCGGCTTCCAGGTGCAGGCGAAACGCCTCCTGCTGCAACTCGGCGGCTTCCGGTTCGTAGTGGTAGTCGAGGCCGGTCTCGCCGATCGCCACCACCCGCGGATGCGCCAGTTCGCCTAGCAGCCAGTCCAGCGCTGGCGCGCTTCCGGGCTCCAGGTCCAGCGGGTGCACGCCGACCGAACAGTGCACGTCGGCATAGCGCTCGGCCAGGGCCTTCACCGCCTGGGCATTGTCGGCGCTGACGCCGATGCAGAGGAATTGACCGACGCCACGCGCTCGCGCGGCATCCAGCGCCGCATCGAGCGAGCCGCCATGGGCGGCCAGGTCGAGGCGATCGAGGTGGCAGTGGGAATCGACCAGCATGATCCTGTCTAGCGTTACATCGTGTGGGTCGGCCGGTCCGACTTCAGCGCCCCGGCCAGGTAGGTTTCGATCTTGTTGCGGGCGGTGTTGTCACCGTCGTTGAACTGCACGCCGATGCCCGCCGCACGGTTGCCCTGAGCGCCCTTCGGGGTGATCCAGACGACCTTGCCGGCCACCGGGATCTTCTCCGGCTCTTCCATCAGGTTGAGCAGCATGAAGACCTCGTCGCCAAGCTTGTAGTTCTTGTTGGTGGGAATGAACAGCCCGCCGTTCCTGATGAACGGCATGTAGGCGGCGTAAAGCACGGACTTGTCCTTGATGGTCAAGGACAGGATGCCGTTACGCGGCCCCAGATTGGGTGGCAAACTCATGCAGGTTCCTGCCAGTCGAATATCAGCGGGATTCTAGCCCGGCCCGGGCAGGCTTGCCCACTGCACCAGCAGGGCTTCGAGAAGCAGGACACGGTTGAGGTTGGCCTTGTTCAACACTTTCTGCCGCTGTTGCAGCAGCCAGTCCTGCATGGCCAGCACCTTGGCCTGCCCGGACTTGTCGCCCAGGTACTGGATCACCTTGCGCATGTCGGCCAGCCCCAGCCCCTCCTCGTCGCGGGTCAACTGGTAGCGCAGGATGCCCAGCGTCCAGTCGCAGAACCAGTCGAACAGCAATGGCAGCGGCACGCTGTTCCAGCTTTCGGCCAGTGGGCTGGCGGCGATCTGCTGCTTGAGCAGCTTCTTCACCCCCTCGACCACCTGCGCGCGCTGCTCGCGCACACCCTGGCCGTGCAGGCGCTGGGCGGTGAGCGGCGAGCCGCCGGAAAGCGCCAACAGTTCCTCCAGGGCCTCGGCCGGCTCGTCGGGCAGGGCCCGCGCCAGCCATTCCAGACTCGCCGCCGCGCCCGGCAAAGGGCAGGCCTGCTGCACGCAGCGGCTCTTGATGGTCGGCAACAGGCGGCTGGGCTGGTGGCTGATCAGCAGCAGCACGGTATCGCCCGAGGGCTCTTCGAGGCTTTTCAACAGGGCGTTGGCGGCGTTCACGTTCATCGCCTCGGCGGGCTCGAGCAACACGACCTTGCGCCCGCCCAGTTGCGCGGTCTGCACCACGAAGCCAACCAGGTCGCGGACCTGGTCGACCCGGATCGGTTTCTCCGCTTCCTCCGGCTCCAGCACGAAGTAGTCCGGATGGGTACCGGCGGCCAGCAACTGGCAGGCCTTGCACTCGCCGCATGCGCCAGCGGCGGCGGGCCGCTGGCAGAGCAGCTGGGCGGCCCAATGCTCGGCTAGGGCGCGCTTGCCGATCCCTGCGGGACCGTAAAGCAGATAGGCGTGGGCGTGCTGGGCGCGGCCGCCCAGTTGGCTCCAGAGCGCCTGCTGCCAGGGATAGATATCAGCCATTCAGACGCTCCAGCAGATTCGGCAGCAGCCGATCCAGGCCAGCCTGCACCTCGGCCAGCGGCAACCCGGCGTCGAGCACCTGGTAACGCTCCGGGGCCTGCGCGGCGCGCTGCAGGTAGGTCTGACGCACGGCCTCGAAGAAGCGTCGGTCCTCCTGCTCGAAACGGTCGAGCCGGCCACGCGCCGCCGCCCGCGCCAGGCCGATTTCCACCGGCAGGTCGAAGACCAGCGTGAGGTCGGGCCGCAGGTCGCCCTGGACGAAGCTTTCCAGCGCGGCGATGCGCGCCTCCGGCAAGCCGCGCCCGCCGCCCTGGTAGGCATAGGTGGCATCGGTGAAGCGATCGCAGAGCACCACGGCCCCGCGCGCCAGTGCCGGACGGATGACCCCGGCGATATGCTGGGCCCGCGCGGCGAACATCAGCAACAGCTCGGTATCGGCGGCCATCGGCTCGTCGCTGGGCGCCAGCAGCAGCTCACGGATGCGCTCGGCGAGAGGCGTGCCGCCAGGCTCGCGGGTCAACTGCACCTCGATGCCGCGCTCGCGCAGGCGCTCGGCCAGGTAGTCGCGGTTGGTGCTCTTGCCGGCCCCTTCCGGGCCCTCCAGGGTGACGAACAGGCCGGTCACACGGCACTCCTTATCTTGACTGCGCCGCTCATTGTGGCGGCGGGGTGATGGGCGCGGGGCTGGAGCGATAGTCCGAGCGACGCTTCAACTGATACTCGCGGACCGCCTTGTTGTGTTCGTCCAGGCTGCTGGAGAACACATGGCTGCCATCGCCGCGCGCCACGAAATACAGGGTCTCGCCCTCGGCCGGATGCAGCGCGGCGCGAATCGCCTCGCGCCCGGCCAGGGCGATCGGGGTCGGCGGCATGCCCGGCACCACATAGGTATTGTAAGGGGTCGGTTCGCGCAGGTCGGCGCGGGTGATCTTGCCGTTGTAGCGCTCGCCCATGCCATAGATCACCGTCGGATCGGTCTGCAACAGCATGCCGCGCTGCAGGCGGCGGACGAAGACGCCGGCGATCTGCGAACGCTCTTCCGGCACGCCGGTTTCCTTTTCCACCAGCGAGGCCATGATCAGCGCCTGGTAGGCGTCGCGATAAGGCAGATCCTGGCTGCGGCCATCCCATTCCTTGGCGAGGATGGTCTGCATGCGCTGGTAGGCCTTGCGCAGTATGTCGATGTCGCGCATGCCACGGGTGTAGCGGTAGGTATCGGGGAAGAAGCGCCCTTCGGCCACTTCGTCGGGCTTGCCGAGGCGTTGCATGATCTCGCCGTCGCTCAGGCCGGCCAGGGTCTGCTCCAGCTTGCCCTGCCTGGCGAGCGCTTCGCGCACCTGGCGGAAACTCCAGCCCTCGACCAGGGTCAGGCTGTACTGCACCACCTCGCCTTCACGCCAGAGTTCCAGCAGGTCGGCGCCCGTCATCCCCGGCAAGAGGCGGTATTCACCGCTGTGCAGGGCCTGGCCCGGCAGGTTGAAACGCCAGTAGAGGCGCAGCCAGAACGCGCCATGGAGCACCTCTTCCTGCTCCAGACGCGCGAGCATGCCGCCCGGCGTGGAGCCCGAGGAAACGTCCAGCAGGCGCTCCTCGGTCAATTGCAGGGGCTGCTCCAGCGCCCGCTGCTGCTGCCATGCAGCCAGGCCGACGCAGAGGCCAACGAACAACAGGCCACTCTCCAGCAGCACCAGCAGTTTGCGCATCAAAGTCAGAAATCCAGGTCGTCGCGAAGTTGGTCTTGCAGTTTACGGGTCAGCTCGCCGACCGGCCAGACGTGCTCGTCCAATGCCCGGACCGGCCAGATGCCGAACTGGCTGTTGCACAGAAAGACCTCGTCGGCCGTCGCCAGTTCAGCCATGGAAACATCCCGTATCGCCAGCGGGACGCCGATTCCTTCGGCGCGCTCGAGCAATTCCGCGCGCATCACTCCCGCGACGCCGCAGCGCCGCAGGTCAGGCGCCACGAGGGTGCCGTCGAGAACCAGCAGCAGGTTGCTGAACACCCCCTCCACCACCCGCTCGTGCACGTCCAGCATGAGCCCTTCGGCATGCCCGGCGTCGCTCCACTCGGCACGGGCGAGGACCTGCTCCAGGCGATTGAGGTGCTTGAGGCCGGCCAGCAGGGGCTGCTCGGCCAGGCGCGTACGGCAGGCGAACAGGCGCACGCCTTGCTGCCAGTGGCGCTCGGGATAGGCCGGACGCGGCGATCCGGAGAGGATTCGCCGCGGCGAGGCCTCGGCAGGCGGCGCGTAGCCACGCAAACCCTCGCCGCGGGTGACGATCAGCTTGGCGACACCGTCGCCCAGCGCCGCGCAGAACGCCAGCAACTCCTGGCGCAACGCTGCGGCGTCGAGAGGGATCGCCAGGCGTCGACACCCCTCTTCCAGGCGCGCCAGGTGGCGTTCCAGGAGACGCGGCGTGCCGGCGCGCACCGCCAGGGTCTCGAACAGCCCGTCGCCATAGGCCAGTCCGCGATCGCGCACGGACAGCTCGGCGGCGGGCCGGCCGTCGACCCAGTCCAGCATCAGTCGGCGAACCTGCGGAACACCAGGGTGCCGTTGGTCCCGCCGAAACCGAACGAGTTCGACAGGGCCACGTCGATCTTGCGCGGCTTGGCTTCGTGGGCCACCAGGTCGAGGTCGCAACCTTCGTCCGGGTTGTCCAGGTTGATGGTCGGCGGGGCGACCTGGTCGCGCAGGGCCAGCACGCTGAAGATCGCCTCCACCGCACCGGCGGCACCCAACAGGTGGCCGGTCATCGACTTGGTCGAACTCATCGACAGCGCATGGGCATGCTCGCCGAACACGCTCTTCACCGCGGCGATCTCGGCGATGTCGCCGGCCGGGGTGGAGGTGCCATGGGCGTTGATGTAATCGACCTGCCGAGGATCCAGGCCGGCATCGCGCAGCGCGTTCTTCATGCAGCGGGCGGCACCGGCGCCGTCTTCCGGCGGCGCGGTCATGTGGAAAGCGTCGCCGCTCATGCCGAAGCCAACCAGCTCGGCATAGATCCGCGCGCCGCGGGCACGGGCGTGCTCCAGTTCTTCGAGCACCAGGGCGCCGGAACCGTCGGACAGGACGAAGCCGTCGCGATCCCGGTCCCACGGACGGCTGGCACGGGTCGGCTCGTCGTTGCGAGTGGAGAGCGCGCGAGCCGCGCCGAAACCGCCCAGGCCGAGACCGCAGGCAGCCATTTCGGAACCGCCGGCGACCATCACGTCGGCCTCGCCATAGGCGATGTTGCGAGCAGCCATGCCGATGCTGTGGGTACCGGTGGTGCAGGCGGTGGTGAGGGCGTAGTTGGGCCCCTGCAGACCCAGGTGGATCGACAGGAAGCCGGAAACCATGTTGATGATCGAACCGGGCACGAAGAACGGCGAGATGCGCCGCGGCCCCTGCTCGAACAGGGATCGGCAGTTGTTCTCGATATTGGTCAGGCCGCCGATACCGGAACCCATGGATACGCCGATACGCTCACGATTGGCGTCGGTGACCTCCAGGCCGGAATCGCGAACGGCCTGGAAGCTGGCGGCGAGACCGTACTGGATGAACAGGTCGAGCTTGCGGGCTTCCTTGGCGGACAGGTATTCCTCGACATTGAAACCCTTGACCGAACCACCGAAGCGGGTGGAATAGGCGGACAGGTCCATATGCTCGATCGGGGCGATCCCGCTGCGACCGGCGAGAATACCTTCCCAACTGCTCGGGACATCCAGGCCCAGCGGCGACAGCATGCCCATGCCAGTAATGACGACGCGTCTACGCGACACTACGACTTCCTCTTTCTCATTTCACGGGGTTGCGCCGACAGACTACCAGAGTAGGTAAGGCGCTAAAGAAAAGCCGCACGCCCTTACAGGCTGTGCGGCTTTTCCACGTCGGAAAATCCGACGACTACTTATTGCTGGTGAGCAACGATGTAGTCGATGGCTTCCTGAACGGTGGTGATCTTTTCAGCTTTCTCGTCAGGGATTTCGGTCTCGAATTCCTCTTCCAGAGCCATCACCAGCTCGACGGTGTCAAGGGAGTCGGCGCCCAGGTCTTCGACGAAGGAAGCGCTGTTGGTGACTTCTTCTTCCTTCACGCCGAGTTGTTCAGCGACGATCTTCTTAACGCGTTCTTCGATGGTGCTCATACCTTGTTTTCACTCCTATGGAAAATCCGAGCAGCTGGGCTGCGGGTAAGTGTATAGAAAGGGTTTTCTGCTTTTCAAGCTGAACGCCTCACCTTCCCACGGCCACTTCGATAATTCTATCTAATAACCCGGCTGCAATTCCGCAACGAATTCTAGACAGCGCTTATGACAGACCCGAGAAAGGTAACGTCACATTCAGCTCATGTACATCCCACCATTGACCGGCACGGTGGCCCCGGTCACATAGGCTGCGCCGTCCGAAGCGAGGAAGCCGACCACCTTGGCGATCTCTTCCGCCTGCCCCAGGCGACCCAGCGGAATCTGGCCCAGCAGCGCTTCGCGCTGGGCTTCCGGCAGCTCGCGGGTCATGTCGGTGTCGATGAAGCCCGGCGCCACCGCATTCACGGTAATGGCACGCGAACCGACTTCCCGGGCCAGCGCACGGGTGAAGCCCTCCAGGCCGGCCTTCGCCGCGGCATAGTTGGTTTGCCCGGCATTGCCCATGGCGCCGACCACGGAACCGATGTTGATGATGCGCCCCCAGCGGGCCTTGGTCATACCGCGCAGAACGGCTTTCGACAGACGGTAGAGACTGTTCAGGTTGGTGTTGACCACATCGAACCACTCGTCGTCTTTCATGCGCACCAGCAGATTATCGCGGGTGATGCCGGCGTTATTGACCACGATCAGCGGTTGGCCGAGATGCTGCTGGATGTGCTCCAGGGTCGCGGCTACGGATTCGTCGCTGGAAACGTCCAGGACCAGGCCCGCACCCTCGACGCCATTGGCCTTGAGGGTTTCGGCGATCTTCTCGGCGCCGGACGCGCTGGTCGCGGTGCCGATGACCACGGCACCCAGGCGCCCCAGTTCCAGCGCAATCGCCTGGCCGATGCCACGGCTGGCGCCGGTTACCAATGCGACCTTACCTTGCAGACTCATGGGATTCTCTCCTTTCTCTCTCTCAGGCCAGGGCGGCGCGCGTGGCGGCGAACGCCTCGACGCCATCCAGGCCATGGGTATTGATGCCCTTCGCGCAGCGCCTGTTGAGGCCTGCCAGGACCTTGCCCGGCCCGCACTCGACCAGCTCGGTGACGCCCTTTTCCGCCAGCAGCTGGATGCTCTCCACCCAGCGAACCGGGCTGTACAGCTGTGCCAGCAGGTCGCGGCGCAGCGTATCGAGATCAGCCGGCACGGCGGCGCTGACGTTCTGCACCAGCGCAATCTTCGGCGCCTGCCACTGCAGGCTTTCGACCGAGGCGGCGAACTGCTCGGCGGCCGGACGCATCAGTTCGCAATGCGACGGCACGCTGACTGGCAGCGCCACCGCGCGCTTGGCGCCGCGTGCCTTGCATGCCTCGATGGCACGTTCAACGGCAGCCGCGGCACCGGCGATCACTACCTGCCCCGGCGCGTTGAAGTTGACCGCGCTGACCACCTCGCCCTGGGCCGCCTCGGCACAGGCCGCCAATACATCGGCGTCTTCCAGGCCAAGGATCGCGGCCATGCCGCCCTGCCCCGCCGGAACCGCCTGCTGCATCAGTTGGCCCCTACGCTCGACCAGCTTGACCGCATCGGCGAACGCCAGGCTTTCGGCCGCGACCAGCGCGGAATATTCGCCCAGGCTGTGCCCGGCGACGAACGCCGGGCGCGCACCGCCCTCGGCCAGCCAGAGGCGCCAGAGCGCGATCGAAACCGTGAGGATGGCCGGCTGGGTCTTGTCGGTCTGGTTCAGGTGCTCTTCAGGACCATTCTGGACCAGCGCCCAAAGGTCGTAACCGAGCGCCTCGGAGGCCTCGGCGAAGGTATCGCGCACCAGCGCCTGCTGGGCGCCCAGCTCGGCCAGCATGCCGAGGGATTGCGAACCCTGGCCGGGGAAGACGAATGCGAGGGATGCAGACATTGAATAGGTCCCTTGTGGTCTTTTGCTCGTCGGAGATAACGCGCCAGCCGCGACTGGCGCAGGAAACTGAGTGTTGGATGGCTGCCTGGACCGCCCGGTCACACATTAGAGCAGCAGATGCTCGAGACGGCCATGCAATCGTTGCGGCAGGTTTTCCCGGACTTCCAGTGCCGCGCGACGCAAGGCGCTCTGGAAACCCTCCTCGGCGGCAGACCCATGGCTTTTCACCACTATCCCCTGCAATCCGAGGAAACTGGCGCCGTTATAGCGTGCCGGAGCGATATCGCCGCGCAGCTGGCGCAGCAGCGGCAACGCCAGCGCACCGACCAGCTTCGCCGCCAGTCCATCGCGGAAGCGCTGTTCGATCCGCGCCGACACCATGGCAGCCAGGCCTTCGCTGGCTTTCAGCAGGATGTTGCCGACGAAACCGTCGCAGACCACCACGTCGGCCTCGCCGCGATACAGGCCATCGCCCTCTATATATCCGCTGAAATTCAACCCCTGCGCCTTCTGCAACAGACTCGCCGCCAGCTTGACCTGCTGGTTGCCCTTGATCTCCTCGGTCCCCACGTTGAGCAGGGCGACCCGGGGCGAGACGCAGCCCAAGGCCTCTGCCGCCACCGCGCCCATCACCGCGAACTGATAGAGATGCTCGGCACTGCAATCCACGTTGGCGCCGAGGTCGAGCAGATGACAATGCCCCTTCTCGGTCGGAACCGCCGTCACCATCGCAGGGCGGTCGATACCGGGCAGGGTCTTCAGCAGGTGCCGCGACAGCGCCATCAACGCCCCGGTATTGCCGGCGCTGACACACGCGTGCGCCCGGCCGTCGCGGACCAGCTCCAGCGCCACGCGCATGGAAGCGTCCGGCTTGCCACGCAAGGCCTGGGAGGGACGTTCGTCTGAACCTATCACTTCGCTGGCCGCATGCACGCGCAGGCGCTGCCGGTCGAGCGACGGATAGCGGGAAAGGAGTTCTTCGAGGAGTGCAGGCTGACCGACGAGGATCAGTTGCGAAGAGGAATTCTCGGCCAGGAAGGCAATAGAGGCCGGAACAACGCAGTGGGGACCGAAGTCCCCACCCATTGCATCAATCGCGATGATTGGTGCGGACAAGGATTACTCGTCGGAGCCCTTGTCTACTACCTTACGGCCGCGATAGAAGCCGTCCGGGGATACGTGGTGGCGCAGGTGGACTTCACCTGTGCTCTTTTCCACGGACAGAGCATTGGACTCGAGCGCATCGTGGGAACGACGCATGTCACGAGCGGAACGAGACTTTTTGTTCTGCTGAACAGCCATGATTGATTAACTCCTAAACGTTTGGGTCACGCTTCAACTGTGCCAGTACGCTGAACGGATTAGGACGCTTGTCCTCGACTTCGCTCGACTCCGGCTCGTCTTCGACGACGAATCCAGCCGGGTGCTGACATACTTCGGGGTCATGGGCCGGAACGATGGGTAAGGCGAGCAACAGCTCGTCCTCGACCAGCGCCAGCAGGTCCAGGGGTTCCTCCCCCACTTCCAGCGCATCGTACCCCTTCGGCAGACCGTCGGCGGACTGACCTTCCCGAAGAATGGCGTAGGTATATTCGCCATGCACGGGAATGGCCGCCGCATCCAGGCAGCGTTGGCATACCATGCTCACCTCGGTATCGAGCTGCATATGCATGACCGCCAGCTTCTGGTGGTCGCGCTCGAAGGAAACCTTCACGCGCACCTCACCGGCATCGCTGGTCAGTTGCTCGCATACACGCGGCATATCGGCGAGCGCGTACACACCCTCGAGGGTGGCGCCGCGGTCGACCAACTTGCGCGGATCGATATGAGGTGGAATCGGCCCATTCAACATAAGCGCGCCATTATAGGGACGCCCCCGCGCCTGTCAAAGGAAATTAGCCATAAACCGCTGTAAGGACGAGTCTTTTCGTTAAAATCGGCCGCTCGCCATGGAGAACCTCATGCCCGACCTGATCCTCGCCTCCAGCTCCCCCTACCGACGCGAACTCCTGACCCGCCTGCGCCTTCCCTTCGAAAGCGCCAGCCCCGATATCGACGAAAGCCATCGCCCCGGGGAAAGTGCCGAGGAACTGGTGCGCCGCCTTTCCGCCAGCAAGGCCGAAGCGCTGGCCGGACGCTATCCGCAACACCTGGTGATCGGCTCCGACCAGGTCGCCGTACTCGACGGCGACATCCTCGGCAAGCCGCACACCCCCGAACGCGCCATCCAGCAGCTACGGGACGCCAGCGGCAAGAGCGTGACCTTCCTCACCGGACTGGCCCTCCTCAACAGCGCCAGCCGGCGCATCCAGGTGGCATGCGTGCCGTTCACCGTGCACTTCCGCCACCTCGACGAGAGCCGCATCCGCCGCTACATCGAAGCGGAACGCCCATTGGACTGCGCCGGCAGCTTCAAGGCGGAAGGCCTAGGCGTCAGCCTGTTCCGCGCCACCGAAGGAGAGGACGCCACCAGCCTGGTAGGGCTGCCCCTGATCCGCCTGGTCGACATGCTCCTCGAGGAAGGCGTCGAAATCCCCTGAGCCGGCATTCCCATATCCGGCATTCCCATATAAAGAAGCCCGGCTTCGGCCGGGCTTCTTTATATAAGGAAGGGAAACGCTCTCAGCGCAATACCGGGCCCTGCCAGCCCATCCACAGCGCGAGGCGCTCCGCCACACTGGCACCGAACTTCTTGGCGAAGCGATCGAAAGGCGACTCCTGCACGGTGTAATCCTCGATCTTCTTCTCCTTCACCACTTCGCGCGCCACATAGCTGGCATTGCCCAGACCGTCGATCAAACCGAGCTGCAATGCCTGTTCGCCGGACCAGACCAGACCCGAGAACAGCTCCGGATGCCCCTCGACCTTGAGCCGGTCGCCGCGCCCTTTTTTCACGCTGTCGATGAACTGCTTGTGGGTAGTATCCAGCACCTGCTGCCAGAACTGAGTCTCCTCGGGCTTTTGCGGCTGGAAAGGATCGAGGAACGACTTGTGCTCGCCGGAGGTATAGACGCGTCGCTCGACACCGAGCTTCTCCATGGTGCCGACGAAACCGAAGCTGGCCGCCGTCACGCCGATGGAACCGACCAGACTGGCCTTGTCAGCGTAGATCTGGTCGGCGGCGCTGGCGATGTAGTAGGCGCCGGAGGCACCCAGGTCGCTGATCACCGCATAGACCTTGACGTTCGGGTGCTCGCCGCGCAGGCGACGAATCTCGTCATAGATATAGCCCGACTGCACCGGACTGCCGCCCGGACTGTTGATCCGCAGGACGATCCCCTTGGTCCCCTCATCCTTGAACGCCGCGCGCAGGGCCGTGACGATATTGTCGGCGCTGGCCGGCTCATCGTCGGCGATCATGCCCTTCACCTCGATCAGTGCCGTGTGGCTACCGCTGCGCGAGGCCGATTTCTCCAGGCTGCCGAACGGACTGAAGGCCAGCAGCACGACAAAGAGATAGATGAAGGTCAGCGACTTGAAGAATATCCCCCAGCGCCGCGCCCGCCGCTGCTCCTGGACCCCGGCGAGAACCGCCTTCTCCAGCAGCTTCCAGCTCTTGTCGTCATTCGCCTTCGGCGTTTCCGACTTCCACTCGTCAGACATGCTCAACCACTCCTGAAACCGCCTCACGTCGAGCACCGCCCAACCAGGCGCGCAACTCGGTGAAATGCTCAACTTCCAGCCGCGGCGCATAAGGCCGCAACTGCTCCAGCGATTGGGCGCCATAGGCCACCGCAACCGAATCCATCCCCGCCCGTCGCGCCATTTCCAGGTCGAACGGCGAATCACCGATCATCAGCGCCCGCCCCGGCTCGACCCGGCAGTGCGCCAGGATCTCGTGGAGCATCAACGGGTCCGGCTTGCTGGCCGTTTCGTCGGCGCAGCGGGTGATATCGAAGAAATCGCTCCAGCCATGCCCCGCCAGCACCCGGTCCAGGCCGCGCCGACTCTTGCCGGTGGCGACCGCCAGGCGGAACCCTGCCTCGCGAAAATGCACCATGGCTTCGGCCACGCCGGGGAACAACCGCGACGGCTGCACCTCCTGCGCCAGGTAATGCTCGCTGTAGGCACGCCGGAAACGCTCGACCAGAGCAGGATCGCCAACCTCCGGATAGAGCGAAGCGATCGCCTCGGGCAAGCCGAGGCCGATGATGCCCTTGATCCGGGTATCGTCCCGCTCCGGCAGAGCGGTTTCCCGCGCCGCTGCCTTCATCGAATCGACGATGCGCGCGATCGAGTCGACCAGGGTGCCGTCCCAATCGAATACCAGCAACGCGTAATCAGTCATTCAAACGCTCCAGCGAACGCTGCCACATCTCGTCCACCGGCGCCTCCAGCTCCAGCACCTGCCCGTCGGGCAGCGGCACGCGCAACTGCGCGGCATGCAGGAACAGGCGCTTGCCGCCCAGCTCGCGGATCTCGCGGGAGAAATCCTCGTCGCCATACTTCGGGTCGCCGGCGATGGCATGCCCGGCGTGCTTGGCATGCACGCGGATCTGGTGGGTCCGCCCGGTGATCGGGCGCGCTTCCACCAGGGTGGCGAAATCGCCGAAGCGACGCAGCACCCGGAACTCGGTCAGCGCGTCCTTGCCCTCGACGTTCACCTCGACCATCCGCTCGCCCGAGCGCAGGTTGTTCTTCAGCAGCGGCGCGCGCACGTTCTTCTTGCCAGCCGGCCAGTGGCCACGGACCAGGGCGTGATAGCGCTTGTCGACGATCTTCTCGCCCCGCAGGGCCTCATGCAGGTGACGCAACATGCTGCGCTTCTTGGCGATCATCAGCAGACCGGAGGTATCGCGATCGAGACGATGCACCAATTCGATATCCTTGGCATCGGGGCGCAACTGGCGAAACACCTCGATGACCCCGGCGCTCACGCCGCTGCCGCCATGCACGGCGATCCCGGCGGGCTTGTTGACCACGATCAGCGCCTTGTCCTCGTAGACGATCGCCGCCTCCATCCGCTCCAGCAGCCCCTGCGCCAGCGGCGCCGGCTCATCACGCTCGGCCAGGCGCAGCGGCGGCACGCGCACCTGGTCTCCGGCCTGGAGCCGATAGTCGGGCTTGATCCGCCCCTTGTTCACGCGCACTTCGCCCTTACGCAGGATGCGATAGATCAGGGTCTTGGGCGCACCCTTGAGACGGGCGATAAGGAAATTGTCGATACGTTGACCAGCCAGTTCCGGCGGCACATCGAGCAGCTGGACACCGGTGGTCGGAGAGGCGGGAGTAGTCATCCGTACATCATAACAATTTTTCATTCAATTGAAGCACTTAATCATTGCTGCTATAGTCGGGAAGCCGCCATAAGCGGCCTGGCCTGCGGATGATTGCCAACCTGCATTTCCCCCTCGCCTGCAAACACTTTGAACGGACGTCAGGCCGTCCTACAGAGGCGTTTCAGCGGAAATACGAAAATTTCCAACCCGCTAACGACTCGAAACCAAAGCCTTGAAACATGAGCCGCGACCACTTCGGTGAGCGCGAGATGCCAACCCGCTCCGGATACTGCGAGCGGCGCCCGATTCTTAAGGAACATGTGTAGGGTGGAGATGTACGGCTGTTGGACTGCGTAGCTTCTAGCTTGATCCAGACGCATTTTTCGTCCGCCTCCGACAGCCGATTCCTCCTCCTGACTCAAGTGCTTCTGAAACACAGGAAGCAGGAGACGTAGTCGCGGACCGGCACCCAGTGCCGAGCGCCGCTGGACACGGGAATGGCCCGCCATTCCTGAATACGCGCCCGAGCACCGACCGTGAGAGTCGTGTGTGCCGATCGCCGTTTCCGGTAGCCCCGGAAACCATTGGTACTACATGAAAAGAATGCTGATCAACGCGACTCAACCCGAGGAGTTGCGTGTTGCACTGGTCGACGGCCAACGCCTGTTCGACCTCGACATCGAGTCGGGCGCCCGCGAGCAGAAGAAGGCCAACATCTACAAAGGCCGCATCACTCGCGTCGAACCCAGCCTCGAAGCCGCCTTCGTCGACTTCGGCGCCGAACGCCACGGCTTCCTCCCCCTCAAAGAAATCTCCCGCGAATACTTCAAGAAATCCCCCGAAGGCCGGATCAACATCAAGGAAGTCCTGAGCGAAGGCCAGGAAGTCATCGTCCAGGTCGAGAAGGAAGAGCGCGGCAACAAGGGCGCCGCCCTGACCACCTTCATCAGCCTGGCCGGCCGTTACCTGGTGCTGATGCCGAACAACCCGCGCGCCGGCGGCATCTCCCGCCGTATCGAAGGCGAAGAACGCAACGAGCTGCGCGAGGCCCTGAACGGCCTCAACGCACCGGCCGACATGGGCCTGATCGTGCGCACCGCCGGCCTCGGCCGCAGCACCGAGGAACTGCAGTGGGACCTCGACTACCTGCTGCAACTGTGGAGCGCGATCAAGGAAGCGTCCGGCGAACGTGGCGCGCCCTTCCTGATCTACCAGGAAAGCAACGTCATCATCCGCGCCATCCGCGACTACCTGCGCCAGGACATCGGCGAAGTGCTGATCGACAGCATCGACGCCCAGGAAGAAGCCCTGAACTTCATCCGCCAGGTGATGCCGCAGTACGCCAGCAAGGTGAAGCTGTACCAGGACAGCGTTCCGCTGTTCAATCGCTTCCAGATCGAGAGCCAGATCGAGACCGCTTTCCAGCGCGAAGTGAAGCTGCCGTCCGGCGGCTCCATCGTCATCGACCCGACCGAGGCCCTGGTTTCCATCGACATCAACTCGGCGCGCGCCACCAAGGGCGGCGACATCGAGGAAACCGCCCTGCAGACCAACCTGGAAGCGGCCGAGGAAATCGCCCGCCAGCTGCGCCTGCGTGACATCGGCGGCCTGATCGTCATCGACTTCATCGACATGACCCCGGCGAAGAACCAGCGCGCCGTGGAAGAGCGTGTCCGCGAAGCCCTCGAGGCCGACCGCGCGCGCGTCCAGGTCGGTCGCATCTCGCGCTTCGGCCTGCTGGAAATGTCCCGCCAGCGCCTGCGTCCGTCCCTCGGCGAGACCAGCGGCATCGTCTGCCCGCGCTGCAACGGCCAGGGCATCATCCGCGACGTCGAGTCGCTGTCGCTGGCCATCCTGCGCCTGATCGAGGAAGAAGCCCTGAAGGACCGCACCGCGGAAGTCCGCGCCCGCGTGCCCTTCCAGGTCGCCGCCTTCCTGCTCAACGAGAAGCGCAACGCCATCACCAAGATCGAACTGCGTACCCGCGCGCGCATCTTCATCCTGCCGGACGATCATCTGGAAACCCCGCATTTCGAAGTCCAGCGTCTGCGCGATGACAGCCCCGAACTGGTTGCCGGCCAGACCAGCTACGAAATGGCCACCGTCGAGCACGAAGAAGCCCAGCCGGTCAGCTCGACCCGCACCCTGGTCCGCCAGGAAGCAGCAGTCAAGACCGTCGCTCCCCAGCAGCCCGCACCGCAACACACCGAAGCACCGGTCGAGCCGGCCAAGCCGATGCCCGAGCCGAGCCTGTTCCAGGGCCTGGTGAAGTCCCTGGTCGGCCTGTTCGCAGGCAAGGATCAACCTGCCGCCAAGCCTGCTGAAACCAGCAAGCCGGCTGCCGAGCGCCAAACCCGCCAGGACGAGCGTCGCAACGGCCGCCAGCAGAACCGCCGCCGCGATGGCCGCGATGGCAATCGCCGCGACGAAGAGCGCAAGCCCCGCGAGGAACGCGCAGAGCGCCAACCGCGCGAAGAGCGCGCCGAACGCCCGAACCGCGAAGAGCGCAGCGAACGTCGCCGCGAAGAGCGCGCCGAGCGCCCGGCTCGCGAGGAGCGCCAGCCGCGCGAAGGCCGTGAAGAGCGCGCCGAGCGGACACCCCGCGAAGAGCGCCAGCCGCGCGAAGGCCGCGAAGGTCGCGAGGAACGCAGCGAACGCCGCCGCGAAGAGCGCGCCGAACGCCCGGCCCGCGAAGAGCGCCAACCCCGCGAAGGCCGTGAAGAACGCGCCGAGCGCCAGCCGCGCGAGGATCGCCAGGCTCGCGACGCCGCGGCCCTGGAAGCCGAGGCGCTGCCGAACGACGAGAGCCTGGAGCAGGACGAGCAGGACGATACCGATGGCGAGCGCCCGCGCCGCCGCTCCCGCGGCCAGCGTCGTCGCAGCAACCGCCGCGAACGCCAGCGCGAGGTCAGCGGTGAGCTGGAAGGCAGCGAGGCGACCGATAACGCCGCCGCGCCGCTGAACACCGTCGCAGCCGCCGCCGCTGCCGGTATCGCTGTCGCCAGCGAAGCCGTAGAAGCAAACGTGGAGCAAGCCCCGGCCACTACCAGCGAGGCTGCCAGCGAAACCACGGCAAGCGATGAGACCGACGCGTCGACCAGCGAAGCCGTCGAAACCCAGGACGCGGACAGCGAGGCCAATACCGGCGAAACCGCCGACATCGAAGCGCCGGTGACCGTCAGCGTGGTCCGGGACGAAGCCGGCCAGAGCACCCTGCTGGTCGCGCAAGCCACTGAAGAAGCTCCCTTCGCCAGCGAAAGCGTGGAAAGCCGCGAAGACGCCGAGAGCGCCGTGCAACCGGCAACGGAAGCGGCCGAAGAAGTTGCCGCCCCGGTGCCCGTCGAAGCAGCAGCCCCTAGCGAGCCCGCAACCACCGAGGAGCCGACCCCGGCCATCGCGGCGGTGCCGGCCAACGCGACCGGCCGTGCCCTCAACGACCCACGGGAAAAACGTCGCCTGCAACGCGAAGCCGAGCGTCTGGCACGCGAAGCCGCAGCAGCAGCCGAAGCGGCAGCTCAGGCCGCTCCCGCCGTCGAGGAGGTCCCGGCTGTAGCGAGCGAGGAAGCGTCGGCCCAGGAGGAACCTGCTGCACCCCAGGCTGAAGAAATCGCCCAGGCCGACGTTCCGTCCCAGGCGGACGAAGCCCAGGAAGCGGTACAGGCCGAGCCTGAAGCTTCCGGCGAAGACGCCACCGACACGGAGCACGCGAAAAAGACCGAGGAAAGCGAAACCTCGCGCCCGCATGCCTGAGTGACAGACTGAAAAAAGGGGATGCCATGGCATCCCCTTTTTTTTGCGTGTCATTCCGCGGCACTCCGGCATACCGCCCGTCATGACCAGAGCCGCCGAACACGCACAATGAAAAAGGGATGTCGCCGGCATCCCTTTTTCATTCTCCAGCCGCACCCTCAGTAGAGATTGGGTTCAGGCTCCAATTCGACGCCGAAACGCCGACGGACGTCCTCCTGGATACGCTCCGCCAATGCCTGGACTTGGGCACCGGTGGCACCGCCATGGTTGACCAGAACCAGCGCCTGCTGCGCGTGTACCCCCACCGGGCCATCGCGAAAGCCCTTCCAGCCGCCCTTGTCGATGAGCCAGCCTGCAGCCAGCTTCAGCCGACCGTCCGCCTGCGGATAGCCAACCAGATCCGGGAAGGCCTGACGCAAGCGTTCGGCCTGCGCCGCATCCACCAGCGGGTTCTTGAAGAAGCTGCCGGCATTGCCCAATACGGCGGGGTCGGGCAGCTTTTCCCGGCGAATGGCGCAGATTACCCGGCTTACGTCCCTGGCCGTCGGACTGGCGATGCCCTCCTCCTCCAGGCGCTGGCGTACCGGCCCGTAGTCCAGGTGCAGCCTCTCCCGCCGTGTCAGGCGCAGGCGCACGCGGAGGATCAGCCAGCGATCAGGCTCCTGCTTGAACAGGCTGTCGCGGTAGCCGAAACGGCAGGCCTGGCGATCGAACTCACGCAGGGTTCCATCCTGGCGATCCAGCGCCGTCAGGCTGTCGAAGACATCCTTCAGCTCCACGCCATAGGCGCCGATGTTCTGCATCGGCGCCGCACCCACGGTGCCGGGAATCAGGCTGAGATTTTCCAGACCGGCCAGGCCCCGCTCCAGGCTCCATTGTACGAATGGGTCCCAGGCCTCGCCCGCCTCCGCCTCGACCAACACCGAATCCGCGGCATCGGAAACAATTCGCCGCCCCTGGCTGGCCATGCGCAAAACCAGCGCCTCGACGTCACGGGTCAGCAGCAGGTTGCTGCCACCACCGATCACCAGCAGCGGCAATCCACGCTCCCGAGCCAGGGCCAGGGCCTCGCGCACATCAGCCTCGTCCCGGGCGTGGGCCAGCAGGCGGGCGCGCACGTCGATGCCGAAGGTGTTATAGGGCTTCAGCGAGCAATGCTCTTGCAGTTCCAGGCTCACAGTCGCCCCTTGGCTTCGATCAACAGACGGTCGCAGGCATGTTCGATCAGGTCGAGGACCTGCTCGAAGCCTTCTTCGCCGCCATAGTAGGGATCGGGTACTTCGTCCCGCTCGGACCCGTAGCGACGCAGGAACAGATCCAGTTCGGCGGCACCGCGCCCGGCACGCAGGGTCTCGAGGTCGGCCAGGTTGGACAGGTCCATGGCCAGGATCAGGTCATGGCAGGAGAAATCCTCGATGCCGACCTGGCGTCCACGCAGTGCCGACAGATCGTAGCCGCGCCTTTGCGCGGCCAGGCGGGTGCGCTGGTCAGGTGCCTTGCCGACATGCCAGCCGGCGGTGCCGGCGGAATCGACATGGATACGGGAGGCCAGCCCGGCCTCCTCGACCTTGCGCCGGAACACGCCTTCGGCGGTGGGCGACCGGCAGATGTTGCCCAGGCAGACGAACAGGACGCGCATCAGCCCCCCAGCACGCGGCGAACGCGTTCGAGGTCTTCCGGCGTATCCACGCCCGGAAGCATGGTTTCGCGGGCATCGGCCACATGGATTCGCACCCCGTGCCAGAGCGCGCGCAATTGCTCGAGGCTTTCGGCGTTCTCCAGCCAGCACGGTCCCCAGGCGACGAAATCGGCAAGGAAACCCACGCGATAGGCGTAGATGCCGATGTGGCGACGATAGGGCACGCCCTCCGGCAGGCTGTCGCGATCGCGGGCGAAGGCGTCACGAGCCCAGGGCAAGGGCGCACGACTGAAAGTCAGGGCCAGGCCGTCGATGTCGGTGGCGACCTTGACCACGTTCGGATTGAACAGCGCGGAGACCTCATGAATCGGCTCGGCCAGGGTAGCGATGGCAGCTTCCGGGTGCGCCGCCAGGTTGGCCGCCACCTGGTCGATGAGCGCCGGGGGGATCAGCGGTTCGTCGCCCTGGACGTTGACCACGATGGCATCGCTGGCCAGGCCGAGCCGGGAAGCGACTTCCTCCAGGCGATCGGTGCCGGAGTTGTGCTCGGCACGCGTCAGCAGCGCCTCGGCGCCGAACCCCTGGCACGCCGCCAGGATGCGTTCGTCGTCGGTGGCGACGACCACGCGGCTGGCGGCGCTCTTGCGGGCCTGGTTCCAGACGCGCTGGATCATTGGCTGGCCGGCGATATCCTGCAATGGCTTGCCGGGCAGGCGAGTGGAGGCGTAGCGGGCGGGAATGACGACAGTGAACGCCTGGGTCATTACTTGTCCAGCCGCTCGTCCACGTTCAGGGAGCGAGCCTCGCTCTCCAGCATCACCGGGATGCCGTCGCGGATCGGATAGGCCAGGCCGGCCTGCTTGCTGATCAGTTCGGTCTTGTCTTCGCTGAGCACCAGCGGGCCCTTGGTCAACGGGCAGGCAAGGATATCGAGGAGTTTCGGGTCCATGGCGGAGTCCTTCATACAATGGCGGCACGGCCGCCGGTCAGCGCGCCAGGAGATGCTCGAGTCGGGCGTCGAACCAGGCGACGAATGCTGGGGAAGGCACCGCATCGACCGCCAGGTACCACCAGTCGGCCGCTGCGAAAGCCCGGCATTTAACGGCATCCTTCTCGGTCATCAGCAGCGGCAGCGGCGGGCTGAACGCCAGTTCGGCCGCCGTGTAGGTCGCGTGATCCGGGAAGGCATGCGGAATCGCCCGCCAGTGTAGCGCCTCGAGCGTCCTGAAGAAACGCTGCGGATTGCCGATCCCGGCCAGGGCATGGACCTCCTGGCCCGCGGGAAAATGCTCCAGCGGTCGGCGCTCGCCGCTCTGCAGGTTGATCAGCGCAGTAGGCTGCAAGCGGAATGCGTAACCGCCGTCAGGATCCTCGTCGGCGCCGTTGTAAAGCAGCGCGTCGACGCTTTCCAGACGCTCCGCCGGTTCGCGCAACGGACCGGCCGGCAGGCAACGACCATTGCCGAGACCGCGCGCGGCATCGATCAGCACCAGTTCCAGATCGCGCGCCAGGCGATAGTGCTGCAAGCCATCGTCGCAGAGGACCAGGTCCAACTGCTCTTCGGCGAGCAGCGCCTGCAGGGCGCGCGGACGATCCGGGTCGATCATCAGCGGCACGCCGCTGCGCCGGACAATCATCAGCGGTTCGTCGCCAGCCTCCGCGGCGTCCTGCTCGGCCCGCACCCGCCACGGCGTGGTGGGCGGCCGGGCACCATAGCCGCGGCTGATCACGCCAACCCGCAAGCCGCGAGCCCTGCAGTGCTCGATCATCCAGAGGATCATCGGCGTCTTGCCGGTTCCGCCGACGGTGATATTGCCTACCACCAGCACCGGCAGCGGTGCCCGGTAAGCGGGCTTGCGCCCGGACAGGAAGTCCGCCCGGCGGCCGTTCGCCACCCGACGATAGAGAGCCTCCAGCGGACGCAGCAGCGCCAGCGCCGGATGCCCCTGGTACCAGGCGGCGAGCAGTCGCTCGGAGAACGACATCAGGGCTTGGCCGCCGTGTTCTCGACCGTGGTGATGCGCAGGTGGACGAAGCCCAGCTTGCCCGCTGCGTCCATCGCCGTGACCACCGACTGGTGGGTGGACTTGGCATCGGCGCTGATCACCACCGGCAGGTTGTTGTCGCCCGCCGATTCACGCTGCATCGCCGCCATCAGGGTGGCCAGGTCGCTCTTGGCCAGCGCCTGCCCGTTCAAGGCGTAGTGCCCCTCGGCATCCACCGAGAGTTCCAGTTGCTTCTGCTCGGTGCCGGCGGTTTCGCCGCTCTCCGCCGATGGCAGCTCGATGTTGAGCTGCTCGGGGCGGGTGAAGGTGGTACTGACCACGAAGAACAGCAGCAGGACGAAGATCACGTCGATCAGCGACGCCAGGTTGATGAAGACGTCTTCACGGGCGGCACCCGCCCGTCTGCGGCGGAATTTCACGCTTTGCCTTCCTCGACGTAGTCGACTTCACGATCGCCCTGCACCACTTCCACCAGCTTGATGGCCTCCTGCTCCATGGCGATCACCAGTTCGTCGACCCGCCGCAGCAGGTAGCGATGGAAGAACACCGCCGGAATCGCCACCAGCAGGCCGGCGGCGGTGGTGATCAATGCCTTGGAGATGCCCGCGGCGAGCATCGGCGAGTTGGCCATGCCGTTGTCCATGAAGGCGCCGAAGATCTGGATCATGCCGAACACCGTACCCAGCAGGCCCAGCAGCGGCGCCATCGCGGCGATGGTGCCGAGGGCGTTGAGGTAGCGCTCCAGCTCGTGGATGACACCGGAAGCAGCCTCCTCGATGCACTCCTTCATGATCTCGCGACCGTGCTTGGAGTTGGCCAGACCGGCGGCGAGGATCTCTCCCAGCGGCGAGTTGGCGCGCAGGTCCTTGAGCTTCTGGGCGCTCAGTTGCTTGCCCTTGATCTGCTTCCACACCTGGCCGAGCAGCTCGGGCGGCGCGACGCGGCTCTTGCGCAGCGTCCACAGGCGCTCCGCGACGATGGCGGTGGCGGCGATCGAACTCAGAATGATCGGCAGCATCATCCAGCCGCCGGCTTGAACCAGTTCCCACACAGTGGCATATCCCCGAAAAAAAAGTGGCGCCACTCTAGCACAGCGACCCTTTTCCGCCGACCGCCACGGTTCTCATTTTTCCCGCCAGAAGTGCGCCGAATCACGCTCCCGGCGTGCGCCGCCACGGCTTCCGAGGAGAAACGTCAGGGCACCGTCGCGTGCCGTGTCGTGGACCTGCGCGGCGACCCTCGCGTAACGCTCCATCACTTCGCCATGGGGATGGCCGAAGGCGTTGCGCCAACCTCGCGAGACCAGCACATGGCGAGGTCGCGTACGCAACACGAAGGCGACTCCGGAGGAACTGCGGCTGCCATGATGCGGCGCCAGCAACCAGTCGACCCGGGGATCGGCCTGTCGCGCCAGCCAGGCATGCTCGGCCGCACGCGAGATGTCCCCGGTCAGCAGCAGGACTTCGCCATCGGCCTCGACCCTCAGCACACAGGAGCGGTCGTTGCTGTCGCCGGCCTGCGCCCATGCCCACTGTTCGAAAACCACGCCATCCCAGGACCAGCTCCGCTCGTCGCAGCTGTCCGCGAACAACGGCGAAGGCAGGCGCGCGGGTTCGCCGCTGACCAGCCAACCCGGCGGGAATCGGGAAGCGACCGTAGGAGCACCGCCTGCATGGTCGTTGTCGGCATGGCTCAGCAACAGGCCGTCCAGGCGCCGCAGGTCCAGGCTGCGCAGCACCGGCACCACCACCCGCTCGCCCATGTCGAACGCCCCCTGCCGCGCACCGCTGTCATAGAGCAAGGCATGCTCCCGGGTACGCACCAGCACGGCCAGCCCCTGGCCGACGTCCAGCACCCGCACTTCCGCCCGCCCCCATTCGACAGGCGGCGATGACGGCAACAATGCCGGCAGTAGCAACGCGGCACCGAGGGCACGCAACGGCAAGCCAGCCGGCGCCAGCCAGCAGAGCGCGCCGAGCATGCCCAGCGCTACGCTCCAGGCCGCTGCGGCGGGTGGCTGCCAGGCCTCGGCCAGGCCCGCCAGCAGGCCAAGCGCACGAAACAGCAGGTCCAGCGAAACGCCAGCGGCGCGAAGCAGCCCCTCGCCCAGCCCGGGCACCCATAGCAGCAGGCTCCCCGCCAGGGCCGGAGGCACTACCAGCAGTTCGATCCAAGGCACCGCCAGCAGGTTGGCCGGCGCTCCGCTCAGGCTCAACGGCAGGCCCAGCGCCAGCAGCGGCATCGCCAGCCCCAGCGCCATCCCCCACTGCGCCCGCCCCCAGGCCGCCCACCAGCGCCAGCGCCCAAGGCGCCCGGCGAACAGCCAGAGCAGCAGGGCAACCGCCAGGAACGACAGCCAGAACCCCGCCTGCAGGCTGGCCAGCGGCTCGACCAGCAAGACCAGCACCAGCGTTGCCAGCAGCGGGGTCAGCAAGCCCAGGTGGCGGAAACGCAGGCGCCAGACCAGCGCCAGGCTGACCATCAGGCAAGCACGCCGCACCGGGACCTCGAAACCCGCCATCAACCCGTAGCTCCAGGCACCAAGCAAACCCAGGGCGCAGGCACAGGGCAGCCAGGGCAGGCGCCGCGGCCAGCAGCCCAGGCGATGCAAGGCCGCCACCAGGCCATAGAGCATCCCCGCCAGCAACGAGATATGCGAACCGGAGATGACCATCAGATGCACGGTGCCGGTGTCCTGGAACATGCGCCACTCGGCCGCACTCAATCCCGAGCCATCCCCCAGCACCAGCGCCGCCAGGGCGGCGCCGCGCCCCTGTGCGTCGACCGCCAGCAGGCGTTGGCGCCAGGCATCGCGCCAGGCATCCAGGCCGCTGGCCGGCTGCAGGCGTTGGCCCGCCTTCACCGTGCCCACGGCACCGACCCGCTGCGCCAACAACCAGGCCTCGTAGTCGAAACCCGCCGCGTTCACCAGGCCGCGGGGGCGTTTCAGGGTCACCGCCAGGCGCCAGCGTTCGCCGCCCATCAGCGGCGGCGCGCCGCGCCAGCTCAGGCGCAGACGCTCGGGAAGAAGCACGCCCCGCGCAGCGCTGACCTCCTCCAGCCGGAAGCGCGTGACGCCCTCGCCGCTCGCCGGCAGATCGACCACACGCCCCTCCAGCCAAAGGGTGCGACCATCCAGCTCGGCGACGAGGCGTCCGTCCAGGGCGACTTGCGCCGAGCCGCAGGCCCAGGCGAACCCGAGCAGGAACAACCCCAGCCAGTACAGCCGGCCGAACAGCAGCAACAGTCCGGCGGCGGCCATGCCCAGCAGCCAGCCGACCGACGGCAATTCCGCCAGGAAGCGCAGGGCCAGCAGCCCCGCGGCGAGGGCTGACAATCCCAGGCGCATGAACGGTTCCTCCCATCCCCGTGGCGTGCCCTCCGCTCCCCGACATGTCACATGGGGTCATACAATGGGCAACGAAATCCTGTCATCTTGCTTGGCATAATACGCAAGCCTATATCCACCGAGAGCCCACATGCCGCGTCGCCTGTTCAAGCGCTACATGCCCGATCCGGAAAGCATCCGCTCGCAGAAGTCGCTGCGCTTTCTCGGCAAGTTGACGCACGATCCCAACCTTTGGCATCTCAATCGCCACTCGGTATCGCGCGCCATGGCCGCCGGGCTGTTCGCCGCCTTCATCCCGATGCCGATGCAGATGCTGCTGGCGGCCGGTCTGGCGGTGTGGATTCGGAGCAATCTGCCAATCTCCGTCGGATTGGTCTGGCTGACCAATCCGATCACGATGCCCCCGGTCTTCTATTGCACCTACAAGCTGGGCGCCTGGTTGATGCAGGTGCCGCCGCGCACCCTGCCGGACCATCTGACCTGGGAATGGATCAGCCAGGAGCTGTCCAGCCTCTGGCAGCCCTTCCTGCTCGGTTCGGTGGTGTGCGGCATCATCGCCGCCATCCTCGGCTACGCGCTGACGATGCTCTACTGGCGCTGGTGGGTGCAGCGCAGTTGGAGCCGACGCTGCCGGCAACGTCGCGAACGGGTCGCCGCGAAGTAATCCGCAGGACATGAAAAAGCCGCCTTCGAGGCGGCTTTTTCGTGGGCCTTGTCCGCCCCATGCGGGGACAGGCGCAGGCCTTGCTCACTCGTAGCGCAGCGACTCGGCCGGTTGTGTCCGCGCCGCGCGCCAGGATGGGTACAGGGTGGCGAGGAAGCTCATCAGCAATGCAGCGCTGCAGATCAGCACCACGTCCAGCACCTGCAGGTCGGAAGGCAGGTAGTTGATGAAGTACACGTCCGAGCTGAAGACCTTGTGCCCGACCAGCCGCTCGATGCGGTCGATCATCCCGGTGATGTTCAACGCCGCGAACACCCCGAGCACCCCGCCGATGACCGTCCCGATCACGCCGATGACGGTGCCCTGGACCATGAAGATCGCCATGATCTGCCTCGGCGTGGCGCCGAGGGTACGAAGAATCGCGATGTCGGTGCGCTTGTCGGCGACCACCATGATCAGGGTGGCGATGATGTTGAAGGCGGCGACCGCGATGATCAGCAGCAGGAGCAGGCCGATCATGGTCTTTTCCATCTTCATCGCGTTGAACAGGCTGCCCTGGGTCCTGGTCC
Organism: Pseudomonas sp. HMSC067G02; assembly: GCF_001813485.1. NCBI lineage: Bacteria > Pseudomonadati > Pseudomonadota > Gammaproteobacteria > Pseudomonadales > Pseudomonadaceae > Pseudomonas > Pseudomonas sp. HMSC067G02. The sequence continues at coordinate 143,813 of NZ_KV812717.1, read as the reverse complement.
AGTCGCTGGACCTGAAGCCCTGCCCCAACTCCTTGACCACCTTGGCGGCGACCTGCGGCGACTGGTAGAGATCCTTCAGTTCCAGGCGCACGCTCGGCACCTGGCCCGGTTGCAGGCGCAGCAACTGGCCAGCATCGGCGATGTCGATCAGCGCCAGCGAGTTGTCCAGTTCGGCGCCGACCTTGAACAGGGCGACGATGGTGAAGCGCTGCATGCGCGGAGTGATGCCGCCCGGCGCACTGGTGGCTTCCGGGACGATCAGGGTCAGCTTGTCGCCGACATTGACATGGAAGCGCCGCGCGGTGATCTCGCCGAGGACGATGCCGAACTCGCCAGGCTTGAGATCGTCCAGGCTGCCCTGGACGATGTGCTCGCCGATGATGGAAACCTTGCGCTCCTCCTGCGGGTCGATGCCGTTGACCAGCACCGGCAGCATGTTGCCCTTGTACGACAGCATGCCCTGCAGTTCGGCGAACGGCGCCGCGCCGACCACCTCGCGGTGCCGCAGCGCCGCGTTGGCGACGGTCTGCCAGTCGTCCAGCGGCTGCGTCGCGCTGATAGTGGCATGCGGCACCATGCCGAGGATCCGCGTGCGCATTTCCTTCTGGAAGCCGTTCATCACCGAGAGCACGATGATCATCGCCAGCACGCCCAGCGCCAGGCCGATCATCGAGGTCAGCGAGATGAACGAGATGTAGTGGTTGCGGCGTTTGGCGCGGGTGTAGCGCAGGCCTATGAAGAACGGTAACGGTCTGAACATGTCGCGGATGCACCGAGTCGATGGGGGATTCGCCGGACGGGAGCGGACGGCGGGCACGCCGTCGCCCCGCTACGCGGCGATCAGTCGGCCTTCTTCCAGGCGCAGGATGCGATCCATGTGCCCGGCCAGCTGGAGATCGTGGGTTACCACCAGGAACGAGGTCTGCAACGAACGGCTCAGTTCCAGCATCAGCTCCTGGATACCCTGGGCGGTATGCTGGTCGAGGTTGCCGGTGGGCTCGTCGAGCAGTACCAGCTGCGGACGGTTGACCAGCGCGCGGGCGATCGCCACCCGCTGGCGCTCGCCGCCGGACAGCTCGGCCGGCTTGTGCGACAGGCGATGCCCCAGCCCGACCCGCTCCAGCAGCTCGGCCGCCCGCTGGCGGGCTTCGGCGATCGGCGTGCGGCCGATCAACAGCGGCATGCAGACGTTCTCCAGAGCGGTGAACTCCGGCAACAGGTGGTGGAACTGGTAGACGAAGCCCAACGCGCGGTTGCGCAGCAGCCCGCGGGCCGTCTCGTTCAGCGCCGAGAGTTCCTCGCCGGCGAGCCAGACGCTGCCGGCGGAGGGCGTGTCCAGGCCGCCGAGCATGTTCAGCAAGGTGCTCTTGCCCGAACCGGAGCTGCCGACGATAGCCACCCGCTCCCCAGGCAGCAGGTTCAACTCGACACCGGACAGCACCTGCACCGATTGCGGCCCCTCGTCGTAGCTCTTGCTCAGGTTGCGGCAACTCAGCACCGACTTGTCATTCATAACGCAAAGCCTCCGCAGGCTGGGTGCGAGCCGCACGCCAGGCTGGATACAAAGTGGCGAAGAAGCTGAGGACCAGGGCCGCGCCGCAGACCAGCACGACATCGTCGAGCATCAGTTGCGACGGCAGGTAATCGATGAAGTACACGTCGGACGCGAGGAACTGGTGGCCCAGCAGCTTTTCCAGGGCGGAAATCCAGGCGCTGACGTTGAGTGCCGCGACCACCCCGAGGACCCCGCCGACCAGCGTGCCGATCACCCCGATCACCGTACCCTGGACCATGAAGGTAGCCATGATCTGCCCCGGCGTGGCGCCGAGGGTACGAAGGATGGCGATGTCCGACTTCTTGTCGGTGACCACCATCACCAGGGTGGAAATGATGTTGAACGCGGCGACCGCGACGATCAGCAGCAGCAACAGGCCGATCATGGTCTTTTCCATGCGGATGGCCTGGTACAGGTTGCCGTGGCTGCGCGTCCAGTCGCGGGCGTAGAAGTCATTGTCGGTCAGGGTCCGGGCGATCTCCCAGGCCACCCGCGGCGCCTGGAACAGGTCGTCGAGCTTCAGGCGCAGCCCCTGTACCTGGTTGGTCTTCCAGCGCTGCAGGCGCGCGGCGTCTTCCAGGTGGATCAGCGACAGGCCGCCATCCAGTTCGCCGGCGCCGACGCGGAAGGTGCCGACCACGGTGAAACGCTTCATCCGCGGGAACACCCCGGCCGGGGTGACCGCCACCTCGGGGAGGATCAGGGTGACCTTGTCGCCGATGCCGACGCCAAGCTTCTGCGCCGCCAGTTGGCCGATGACGATGCCGAAGCCGCCGGCCTTGAGTTCCGCCAGCGAGCCCTGCTTGAAGAAATCGGGAATGATCGAGACCTTGGCCTCTTCCAGCGGATCGACCGCATCGACCATCACCGTCTGCACCGCGCCATTGGCGCTGAGCATGCCCTGCATCTGGGTGAACGGCGCTACCGCGCTGACATGCTCGTGGGCCTTGACCTTCTCGGCCAGGGCGCGCCAGTCATCGATGGGCTGGTACGACTCGACGGTGGCCTGCGGCACCATGCCGAGGATGCGGGTACGCATTTCGCGATCGAAGCCGTTCATCACCGAGAGCACCACGATCATCACCAGCACGCCCAGTGCCAGGCCGATCATCGAGGTCAGCGAAATGAAGGAGACGAAATGGCTGCGACGTTTGGCCCGCGTATAGCGCGTGCCGATGAAAACGGACAGGGGTCTGAACATGTCGCCCTTAGCTGGCAGAAAATGGATGCGTCGGGATGGCGAAGTGGCGAGGCATCGCCGGCGGCCTTACACTCTGACCATCACTGCCGCCGTGGGTTCGCCATGTCCACTCGTGACGCGGATGACCGCCGCGAATACTACCGTATCGAAGATACCCTCGCACTGGAATTTCGCCCTGCCGGGGCCGTCGAAGACGGCCTGGAGAGCGAGCCGGGGGCCACCCTGTTCAGCCTGCTCAGCGACCTCCACCTGATGGATTACGAGTCGCAGCACCTGCTGCGCCACATCAGCGAACGCGACCGCACGCTGGCCAACTACCTGAAGGTGATGAACAAGCGCATCGACCTGCTTGGCCAGGTCATGGTGCAGAGCCTGCTCAAGGAGATCGGCGAACCGCGCAAGGTCAGCCTGTCCGAGGGGGGCGTCAGCTTCCGCCACGACCGCGCATTGCCGGTCGGCCAATTGCTCGTCCTGCGCATGGTCCTGTTGCCGCAGGGGTTCGGCCTCGAACTGCGGGCCCGGGTAATCCACGCCCAGCCACACGACGACGAATTCGAGATCGGCACCGAGTTCGAAGCGTTGAGCGACGCACAGCGCCAGTTGCTGGCCCGGCATATCCTCCAGAAGCAGGCCCAGCAGCGCCGCCTGGCACGGGCCGGACAAGGCCCGCTCGGCGAGCCGGGCCAACCTTCTTCGACCTGAGATGTACCGATGCTCCGTTCGCTACTGCTGTGCTCCCTCCTCCTCGCCCCGCCGCTGTTCGCCGACACCCTGAGCATTCCGCTGGGCGCCCAGGGCGATACCCGGGTCGCCCTGCCCGCGCGCGGCGAAAGCCGCGAAGCCGTGCTGCAACGCTTCGGCCTGGCCGACGAGGAACATCCCGCGGTCGGCCAGCCGCCCATCGTGCGCTGGGATTACCGCGACTTCTCGGTATATTTCGAAAGCGGCCGGGTGATCGACAGCGTTCGCCATCATCGGCCGCGGAATCCCGCGCAACCCTCGAACAAGGAGCCACAGTGACTCTCATCTATGGACATCGCGGCGCCAAGGGCGAAGCGCCGGAAAACACCCTGGCCAGCTTCCAGCGCTGCCTGGAGCATGGCGTCAACCGTTGCGAACTGGACCTGCACCTGTCCCGCGACGGCGAACTGATGGTGATCCACGACCCGACCCTGAAGCGCACCACCGGCCGCCGCGGCAAGGTCGCCGAACACGACGCGGCCACCCTGGTCACCTACGACGCGCGCGAAGGCGGCCCCGGCTGGGTACGGCCGACGCCGATCCCGCGGCTGGAGGAGTTGTTCGAGAAGTGCCCGTTCGAGCACTGGCAACTGGAAGTGAAGAGCGCCTCGCGCGAACGCGCGGCGCGGACGGTAACGCGGATCAGGGAGCTGACCGAGCGCTTCGGCAACCGCGACAAGGTCACCGTCACCAGCGGTTCGCGGACCGTGCTCAAGGCCCTCAACGAACTGACCCCGGAGCTGTCGCGCGGGCTGGTCGCCGAATACGCCTGGCTCGACCCGCTGAAGGTCGCCCAGCACTATGGCTGTGCCCTGCTCGCCCTGAACTGGACCCTATGCACCCCGGAGCGCCTGCTCAAGGCCCAGCGCCAGGGGCTTCACGTCTCGGTGTGGACGGTCAACGAACCGGCGCTGATGCGCCGGCTCGCCGACTTCGGCGTGGACAGCCTGATCACAGACTTTCCCGGTTTGGCCAGCGCCACCCTCGGGAATCGCTGAGCACATCCCCTCCGGCCGGCTCAGGCCGCCGGCCGGAGTCCTTCAAAAAAGCCGGTTGAGGCCGTCGAACGCCGCTACCCGATAGGCTTCCGCCATGGTCGGGTAGTTGAAGGTGGTGTTGACGAAGTACTTCAGGGTATTCAGCTCGCCCGGCTGGTTCATGATCGCCTGGCCGATGTGGACGATTTCCGAAGCCTGGTCGCCGAAGCAGTGCACGCCGAGGATCTCCAGGGTCTCGCGATGGAACAGGATCTTCAGCATGCCCACCGGCTCGTTGGAAATCTGCGCCCGGGCCATGCCCTTGAAGAACGCCTTGCCCACTTCGTAGGGAATCTTCGCCGCGGTCAGTTCGCTTTCGTTCTTGCCGATCGAGCTGATCTCCGGAATGGTGTAGATGCCGGTCGGCACATCGTTGACGAAGCGCCAGCTGTCGCTCTCGACGATGTTGCCGGCGGCCGAGCGGCCCTGGTCGTAGGCAGCGCTGGCCAGGCTCGGCCAGCCGATCACGTCGCCGGCGGCGAAGATGTTGCTCACCGAAGTGCGGTAGTTCTCGTCCACCTCGATCTGGCCACGGCTGTTGACCTTGATGCCGACGTTCTCCAGGCCGAGCTTGTCGGTGTTGCCGGTCCGGCCGTTGCACCAGAGCAGCGCGTCCGCCTTGATCTTCTTGCCCGACTTCAGGTGCAGGATGACACCGTTGTCCAGCCCCTCGACGCGCTCGTACTCCTCGTTGTGGCGGATCAGCACGTTGTTGTTGCGCAGGTGGTAGCTCAGCGCATCGGAAATCTCGTCATCGAGGAAGCTGAGCAACTGGTCGCGCGTATCGATCAGGTCCACCAGCACGCCCAGGCCGCTGAAGATCGACGCGTATTCGCAGCCGATCACCCCGGCTCCGTAGATGATCAGCCGGCGCGGGGTGTGGCTCAGGGACAGGATGGTGTCGCTGTCGTAGACCCGCGGGTGGTTGAAATTGATGTCCGAAGGACGATACGGGCGCGAGCCGGTGGCGATCACGAACTGGTCGGCGACCAGGCGCTCCACCGCGCCGCTCGGCGTCACCACTTCGACGGTGCGTTCGTCGACGAAGCTGGCGGTGCCGGTGAACATGTCGATGCGATTGCGCGCGTAGTAGCCGGTACGCGAGGCGACCTGCTTGGAGATCACCCGGTCGGCGCTCTTCAGCACGTCGGGGAAGGAGAACCAGCGCGGCTCGCCGATCTGGCGGAACATCGGGTTGGTGTTGAACTCGATGATCTGCTTCACCGAGTGGCGCAGGGCCTTGGAAGGAATGGTGCCGAGGTGCGTGCAGTTGCCTCCGACCACGCGACGGCTGTCGACTACCGCCAGCTTGCGTCCGTACTTGGAGGCGTTCATCGCCGCCCCTTCGCCCGCCGGACCCGTGCCCAAAATCACCACGTCGTAGTTGTAGACAGCCATGCGTACTCCTCAGAACAGGCCGAGGCGCCCACTGGCGCCTCCGGCAAAGCCGCTGCACAACATGTGCGCGGCGGATCGATTCGATCATCGGGTCGGTGCGAACGACGGCATTCGCCGGGCAAGGCTCGGTCCGACCTCGAGGCGGGCATATGTTACGCCCCGTGCGAAATGTCGCACATTAGCGTTTGGTCGCGTCGTAGGCGAGTTTTCCGGGCACTACAGATTCGTCGCGGTTGGCTTCCTCGCATTTCTGCCGGTCGCCGCCGCAGATCGAGCATTCCTTCTCGATCCCCAGGTTGGCGATGCCGCCGCAGGAACCGGCGATCGGCTTGCGGCCCATGATGACCCCGATGGACATGCCGAAGACCACCAGCAGCATGATGACGAAGACCAGTAGCCAGGTCATGGACGTTCTCCTTGGTTGCCGAACAGTTGCTCGTAGCGTGGCGTGGTGCGGCTGTCGAAACCGTTGCCCTGGCGACTGACGAACAGCGCCGCCAGTCGGTGCTTCTCGGCGAAACGGTAGCCCTCTTCCGGACCGAGCACCATCAGCAGGGTCGACAGGCCGTCGGCGTTGCGCGTCGACGGATCGATCACCGTGACCGAAGCCAGGTGATGGTCGATCGGCGCGCCGGTGCGCGGGTCGAAGGTGTGCGAATAGCGCTGGCCGTTCTCTTCGAAATAGTTGCGGTAATCGCCCGAGGTCGAGACGCCGTAGCCGTCCAGCGCCAGTACCTGCTGGGCGACCCGCTGGCCCTCGCGCGGCGCTTCGATAGCGATGCGCCAGGGCGTGCCGTCCGGCTTGCGCCCTTCGGCTTTCAACTCGCCGGTGATTTCCGCCAGGTAGCTGCGCACGCCAAGCTCCTTCAGGCGTTCGCCTACCGCGTCCACCGTATAGCCAGCGGCGATGCTGTCGAAGTCCAGCTGTACGGCGGCGTCCTTGCACAGGCGCTGGCCGTCGATGCGCAGGTGTCGATGGCCGACGTCACGGCGCACCGCGGCGATCTGCTCGGCGCTGGGAACCTTCTCCACCCGCGCCTGCGGACCGAAGCCCCAGAGGTTCATCAGCGGCTCGACGGTCATGTCGAAGGCGCCCTGGCTCTGTTCCGACAACTCGCCGCCGTAGCGCAGCAACTCCAGCATCGGTGGCGGCAGCTCCATGCAGGACTGCGCCGGCAGCGCATTGAAACGCGAGACCAGGGAATCGTCGCGGTAGGTGGACATCTGCCGGTCGACCTCGGCGAGGATCGCCTCCACCGCGGCTTTCGCCGTCTGGACGTCGGGCGCCGAGGCGCCGCGCACGTACTTGATCGAATAGGTGCTGCCCATGGTCGGGCCGCCGAAGCTTTCCAGGGTGTCGCCGCAACCGGCCAGGACCAGCGCCAGCGCTGCCAGTCCGGCCATGGCAAGCGGACGGAAACGCTCAGCCACCGAAATCGTCCAGCAGGATATTCTCGCGCTCCACGCCCAGGTCGGTGAGCATCTTGATCACCGCGGCATTCATCATCGGCGGGCCGCACATGTAGAACTCGCAGTCTTCGGGCGCCGGGTGGTCCTTCAGGTAGTTCTCGAACAGCACGTTGTGGATGAAGCCGGTCAGGCCGGTCCAGTTGTCCTCCGGCTGCGGGTCGGACAGCGCCAGGTGCCACTGGAAATTGGGGTTCTCCGCCTGCAGCTGGTCGTACTCCTCGGTATAGAAGGCCTCGCGCAGCGAGCGCGCGCCGTACCAGAAGCTGATCTTGCGGTTCGACTTGAGCCGGCGCAACTGGTCGAAGATGTGCGAACGCATCGGCGCCATGCCGGCGCCGCCGCCGATGAAGACCATCTCGGCTTCGGTGTCCTTGGCGAAGAACTCGCCGAACGGCCCGTACACGGTGACCTTGTCGCCCGGCTTGAGGTTGAACACCCAGGACGACATCTGCCCCGGCGGCAGGTCGCTGCCCGGCGGCGGCGAGGCGATGCGGATGTTGAACTTGACCACGCCCTGCTCTTCCGGGTAGTTGGCCATCGAGTAGGCGCGGATCACCGTCTCGTCGACCTTCGACACGTAGCGCCACATGTTGAACTTGTCCCAGTCGCCGCGATATTCCGGCTGGATATCGAAGTCCTTGTACTCGACCACGTGCGGCGGGCATTCCAGCTGCACGTAGCCGCCGGCGCGGAAATCCACGCTCTCGCCGTCCGGCAGGCGCAGGGTGAGCTCCTTGATGAAGGTGGCGACGTTGGGGTTGGACTCCACCGTGCATTCCCACTTCTTCACCCCGAAGACCTCTTCAGGCACGCGGATCTGCATGTCCTGCTTGACCGGGGTCTGGCACGACAGGCGCCAGCCCTCCTTCGCCTGGCGCCGCGTGAAGTGCGACTCCTCGGTGGGCAGCATCTCGCCGCCGCCCTCGACCACCACGCACTTGCACTGCGCGCAGGTGCCGCCGCCGCCGCAGGCGGAAGACAGGAACACGTTGTTCGTCGCCAGGGTTTGCAGCAGCTTGCCGCCGGCCGGCACGGTCAGGCTGTGCTCGCCGTTGATCTGGATGGTCACGTCGCCACTCGACACCAGCTTGGCGCGGGCGACCAGGATGATCGCCACCAGGCCCAGGACGATGGCGGTGAACATGCCGATGGCCAGGAAAATCTCGAATCCGATCACGGGCCTCTCCTTACAACTGCACGCCGGAGAACGACATGAAGCCCAACGACATCAGGCCGATGGTGATGAAGGTGATCCCCAGGCCCTGCAGGCCCTCGGGGACGTCGCTGTACTTGAGCTTCTCGCGGATACCCGCCAGCGCGGCGATCGCCAGCGCCCAGGAAAAGCCCGAGCCGACGCCGTACACCGTGCTCTCGGCAAGGTTGTAGTCGCGCTCGACCATGAACAGCGAGCCGGCCATGATCGCGCAGTTCACCGTGATCAGGGGCAGGAACACGCCCAGCGCGTTGTAGAGACTGGGTACGTACTTGTCGAGGAGCATCTCGAGGATCTGCACGATGGCGGCGATCACCCCGATGTAGCTGAGCAGGCCGAGGAAGCTCAGGTCCACCTCGGGCAGCCCGGCCCAGGCCAGCGCGCCGTCCTTGAGCAGATAGGTGTAGATCAGGTTGTTGGCCGGCACGGTGATGGTCTGCACCACGATCACCGCGATACCCAGGCCGATGGCGGTCTCCACCTTCTTCGAGATGGCGATGAAGGTACACATGCCGAGGAAGAACGCCAGCGCCATGTTCTCGACGAACACGGCCTTCACGAACAGGCTGATGTAGTGCTCCATCAGTAAGCCTCCTTGCTGGATACCTGCGGGGCCATCTTGTAGGTCGGGGCCTCGACCTGGTCTTTCTTCCAGGTCCGCAGGGCCCAGATGATCAGGCCGATCAGGAAGAACGCCGAAGGCGGCAGCAGGAGCAGGCCGTTCGGCTGGTACCAGCCGCCATCGTTGACCGTCGGCAACACGCTGATGCCGTAGAGCTTGCCGGCGCCGAACAGCTCGCGGACGAAGCCAAGCACCAGCAGCATGGCGCTGTAGCCGAGACCGTTGCCGATGCCGTCGAAGAACGACACGAGCGGCGGGTTGGCCATGGCGAAGGCTTCGGCGCGGCCCATCACGATGCAGTTGGTGATGATCAGCCCGACGAACACCGAGAGCTGCTTGCTCAGGCTATAGGCATAGGCCTTGAGCACCTGGTCGACGACGATCACCAGCGAGGCGATGATCACCATCTGCACGATCATCCGGATCGAGCTGGGAATCTGCCGGCGGATCATCGAGATGAACAGGTTGGAGAAGCCGGTCACCAGGGTCAGGGCGATGGCCATGACGGTAGCGGTCTTCAGGTTCGAGGTTACCGCCAGCGCCGAGCAGATCCCGAGGATCTGCAGGCCGATCGGATTGTTCTGGAAGACCGGGTTGAACAGGACTTCGCGGATCGTGGGTTGAGCAGCCATCACGCCTCCCCTTTGCGCAGATTGGCGAGGAAGGCGTCGAAACCGTCCTTGCCGAGCCAGAAATGCAGCAGGTTGTCGACACCCTTGCTGGTCAGGGTGGCGCCGGCCAGGCCGTCGACCTGGTGGGTCGCCTTCGCCGACTGCGGGTCCACCGAGCCCTTGATGATCTGTACGGCAAGATCGCCCTGGGCGTCGTAGAGGGTCTTGCCGACCCACAGCGCCTTCCATTTCGGATTGTCGACCTCACCGCCGAGACCGGGGGTCTCGCCATGCTGGTAGAAGCCGAAGCCGGCGACCGTATTGAGGTCGCCCTTGAGCGCCAGGAAGCCGTACAGGGTCGACCACAGACCGTAGCCGCGCACCGGCAGGATCAGGGTGTCGAGCTTGCCGTCGGTCTCCACCAGGTAGACCGTGGTGTAGCGCTCGCGGCGCTTGATCGAGGCGATGTCCTCGGCGGCGGGCAGCGCATCCGACAGCGCCGGGTCCTTGGCCGCTTTCAGCGGGTCGTAGCCGAGCGGGTCCTGGGCATCGCTGAAGGTGCCGCTCTGCAGGTCGACCACCTTGGCGGTGATGCGACTGTCGAACAGCGCCTTGACCTCTTTGCCGGACATGCCCGGCTCGCCGAGACCGGCGATGGCGAGGATGCTGCGCTGCTTGTCAAGCAGGCGGTTTTCCGCCTGGGTCGGCTTCAGCGCCACCGCCGCGCCGGCGACGAACACCGAGCTGACCAGGCACACCACCAGGGCTACCAGCAGTGTGCGGGTGGTGGATTCTTGATTAGCCATTGCGCGCCAGCCTCCGCTTGATGTTGGCCTGAACGACGAAATGGTCGATCAGCGGTGCGAACAGGTTGGCGAACAGGATCGCCAGCATCATGCCTTCCGGGAACGCCGGGTTGACCACCCGGATCAGCATGACCATCACTCCGATCAGGGCGCCGAACAGCCACTTGCCGGTATCGGTCATGGACGCCGAGACCGGGTCGGTGGCCATGAAGATCATGCCGAAGGCGAAGCCGCCGGTGACCAGGTGCCAATACCAGGGCATGGCGAACATCGGGTTGCTGGCCGAGCCGATGGCGTTGAACAGGTAGCTCATGGCGACCATCCCCAGCATCACCCCGGCGACGATGCGCCAGGAGGCGATGCGGGTCAGCAGCAGCACGGCGCCGCCGATGAAGATCGCCAGGGTGCTGGTCTCGCCCATCGAACCCTGCATGTGGCCGAGGAAGGCATCCATCCAGGTCAGGCCGTGGCCGAGGATGTTGTCCACCCCGCCGGCGGCGGCCAGGCTCAGCGAGGTGGCGCCGGCGAAGCCGTCCACCGAGGTCCATACCGCGTCGCCGGACATCTGCGCCGGGTAGGCGAAGAACAGGAAGGCCCGGCCGACCAGTGCCGGATTGAGGAAGTTCTTCCCGGTGCCGCCGAACACTTCCTTGCCCAGCACCACGCCGAAGCTGATCCCCAGGGCTACCTGCCACAGCGGGACGGACGGCGGCAGGGTCAGGGCGAACAGCACCGAGGTGACGAAGAAGCCTTCGTTGACCTCGTGGCGGCGGATGCTGGCGAACAGCACCTCCCAGAAACCGCCGACGATGAAGGTGGTCAGGTACACCGGCAGGAAGTACGCGGCGCCCTGGACCAGGCAATCCCACAGGCTGTTCGGGTCGAACCCGGCCAGCGCGCCGATCAGGGCGAAGCGCCAGCCATCCTGGGCGCTCAACAGGTCGGGGCTCTGGGCGAAGATCAGGTTGGCCTGGTGGCCGACGTTGTACATGCCGAAGAACATCGCCGGGAAGGTGCACAGCCAGACGATGATCATCATGCGCTTCAGGTCGATGCCGTCGCGCACGTGTGCAGTGGTGCGGGTGACGCTGCCGGGACGATAGAGGAAGGTGTCCACGGCTTCGTACAGCGGGTACCACTTCTCGTAGCGCCCGCCCTTCTCGAAATGATGCTCGACCTTGTCGAGCAGGTTACGCAAACCCATGGCTCAGCCCTCCTGCTCGATGCGTGCCAGGTTGTCCCGCAGAATCGGGCCGTATTCGTACTTGCCGGCGCAGACGTAGCTGCACAGCGCCAGGTCCTCTTCGTCGAGTTCCAGGGCGCCGAGCTTCTGGGCCATTTCCGTGTCGCCGACGATCAGGTAGCGCAGCAGTTGGGTCGGCAGGATATCCAGCGGCATCACCGCCTCGTAATTGCCTACCGGCACCATCGCCCGCGGGCTGCCGTTGGTGCTAGTGGTGAAGGCGAAACGCTTGCCGCCGAGCAGCCTGGAGACGAACACGTTGAGCAGCGAATGCTTTTCCACCCCGGCGCGCAGGTAGTGGAGGAACTCGCGCTGGTCGCCCTCCTTGAGACAGGACAACTGCAGGTGGTAGCGCCCCAGGTAGGCGTAGGCGCCATGGGCGGTGCGACCGCCCAGCACGGAGCCGGAGATCAGCCGGTTGTTGCCCGGCTGCAGCTGGCCGGCGGCCAGTTCGTCGAGGTTGGCGCCCAAGCGGGTGCGCACCAGACGCGGCTTTTCCACCACCGGACCGGCCAGGGCGATCACCCGCTCGGTCCACAATTGCCCGGTCGTGAACAGCTTGCCGATGGCGATCACGTCCTGGTAGTTCAGGTTCCAGACGCTCTTGCCGGCACCCACCGGGTCGAGGAAGTGGATATGGGTGCCGGGCAGGCCCGCCGGATGCGGACCGGCGAAGGCTTGCGCGGTCACGCCGGAGAGCGCCTCGCCGGGTAGCGAAACGCCTTCCGCCTTGCACAGGAACACCCGGGCCAGGCGCCCGAGCACCGTCAGCCCGGCCTGGAAGGCCTCGCCCTGCTCCGCGATAACCACCTGCGGATCGGCGGCCAGCGGCTGGGTATCGATGGCAGTGACGAAAATCGAACTGGGGCTGGACTCGGGATCGGGCACCTTGCTGAACGGCCGGGTCCGCAGCGCGGTCCACAGGCCCGACTGCAACAGGTTGTCGCGGACCTGCTCGGCGCTCAGCGTGGCGAGTTGGTCCGCGGGATAACGGGCGAACTCCAGTTGCTCGTCGCCGTCGAGATCGATGACCACCGATTGCAGGACGCGCTTCTCGCCACGATGGATGGCACTGACCACACCGGCGCCGGGTGCGGTATAGCTGACGGAGGGATTCTTCTTGTCGGTGAACAGCGCCTGCCCCAGCTTCACCCGGTCGCCTACCTGCACCGCCATGGTCGGCTTCATGCCGTGGTAGTCGAAACCGATCAACGCCACGCTGCGTACCGGGCGTGCTGCCTCGATGCGCTGTTCGGGGGCGCCGCTGATGGGCAGGTCCAGGCCACGTTTTATCTTGATCATGTCTAGTGCCTAGTGGTCGTGGACAGAAAAGACGAGGCCCAAGTCAGAAAATGACCATCATCGCGCACAACGTACTGAATTGGCACGATTGATGAATGGCCCCGCAAGGTAACTCCGGGATTATAAAGAGCCACCTCCCCGGGAGCCACCCAAGCCGCACACCGGGCCTTGAAACGCGTAACAGAAAACGACAGAAAAACTTGCCCGTGCGAAATGAAAAACGGGAGCCGAAGCTCCCGTCCCGCGCCACCCGCAGGCTCAGGCCTGCTGGCCGAGCCCGCGCCTTTCCGCCAGCGACAGCTTGACCCGGTAGCACAACCACATCAGCAGCAGCCAGAATGGGATGGCGTACACCGAGATGTTGATCCCGGGGATCATCAGCATGATGCCAAGAATGAACACCACGAAGGCCAGGCACAGGTAGTTGCTGAACGGCGACCAGAGTGCCTTGAAGAAGGTGTCCACGCCCTGCCGCTTCATCGCCGCGCGGAACTTCAAGTGCGACAGGCTGATCATCGCCCAGTTGATCACCAGCGCCGCC